>CAJBZP010000017.1 GCA_903960135.1 uncultured Actinomycetes bacterium
CGCCATCGTTGCTGCCACCCCAGCCGCCAGCACCGCTTTGGCCCCCGACCGCACCGAAAATCGCACCGCACCAAAACCTGACCGGCAACCAACCGAAGCTCCACTAGCCCCAAGAACGCCACCACGCGAAGCACCAGCCGCCATCGTTGCTGCCACCCCAGCCGCCAGCACCGCTTTGGCCCCCGACCGCACCGAAAATCGCACCGCACCAAAACCAATGGGCACTGTCGATGCAGCGACCTTCGTGGCAACCGCGTCAGAGCCATTACCTGCTACTGGCGTGCAGCGGCGAGTCGCCGGCACCCCAACAACGCAACCACCGGCCACCCCTGCTTCGATCCCGGCCTCTGCTCCAGCGATCACAAAAGACAACATCAAATCTTTCGGCCAGCCGCCTGGGCCCACGAAGCAATCAGTCCCAGCGGATGTGCGAGCGGCAGTCTCCGCAGTAGCTGGAAGCAGCCCACCTTCGGTTAATTTGCATCGTGGCAATGTTGTGAGTAAGAAGGCACAAGCATTGAACGCGGATGCATATACTCACGAGGGCGCCGTCCACATCCCAGGAACAACTCCACTTGTTTCCGACGATTCACGACGGCTACTCGCCCATGAACTAACGCACGTGGTGCAGCAACAGCAGTACGGTAAGAATCTGCCGCCTGAGCACACCCCGCTTGGTCGCCAGTTGGAAGCAAGTGCCCTGCATGCTGAGACCCTTGTCGCACCCACACCGTCACCTGAGCCGCTTGAGTCGCCCGAGTTAATCGGAAAACACGCAAAGCCCGCTACCAACCCTGCAATGCAGCCGGACTTAACCCCGGCTCGAAATACTGGGCAAAGTCCCCGAAGCTCGGGCCTAGTCGCACCCGAAGTAAGACTTAACTCCGAGCAACCAAAGCCCGCCGACATCGTGCTCACTCCCCGTCGACTACCGACGGTGACTGCCACGGCGTCAACTAGCCAAATGCTGGCGGGCCAACCGACTTGGGCCAACCAGGATATGAGTGGCGAGAATCGAAATCTTCCTGGCTCAACTAGCCAACTTCGCTCAACTCAACCTAGGCAAGGAGTAGAGGCGGCCGCACCCGAGCAGGTTCAACGTAGGGCTCGGGCCCAGGGTGATAAGCAGCCCACTGCCGCGCAGGAAGCCGCCACGGTTAAGCCGCGCAAAGAGCAGGCCCCTCGAGTTGAGCCTCCGGTGGCCCCACAACAGACAAGCTTCACTTCAGATGCGCGCTGGCTAGAGCAGCACGCCAACGCGCTATATCCGCTAATTAGGAACATGCTCAGGGCCGATCTCCTCAAAGATCGCGAACGACGTTCCAAGTTGATGCGGGAGTACTAAAAGATGACCAGTCCCATGCCATTCGATTCAGGCTTCACGGCTACCAATTTCGCCGGTTTCAGCTTAAGTGTCGACCTTGTCGGCGGCGATAAGAATCTAGGCGCCAACTGGCACAGCCTGCAAATGGGTGACACGACATTAACTGCCCGCGATGCCTCGGCCGGCGGCTACCAGCTTTCTCGATTCCAACTCATCGGTCAACTGGAATACGGCAATGTCACTTTGTCGCGGCCGTGGACTCCGAATCAGTCGGGGTGGATCCCCGAGTGGTTCGCTCTGGCACAGCAATATGGCGGAACGACCGTCGGTATCTCGGTCAATTACCTTGATCCGACCGGAATCTTGCAGCAGGCAACCTATAACTTTCGAAATGCCTACCCGGTTACGTGGACCCAACCTGAGTTTAGAACTGTCACTGGCACCGAGGCACCGCCCTTAATCAGGGAAAGCATCACCTTCAGCCACTCCGGATACTTCGATACCGACGGCCTGGCAGCCGGTATCGACACCGCTGAGGCCGTTCAACCGTGCAAGTTGGTGATCCTGCCAGGTGGCAGCGGTGCCTCAACCGGCATCGCGAGCGCCCTCGCCGCACTCACCTCATGGACTCTGCCGACCACCGCCTCAACCGGTATTTCACTTAACAGTGTGACCGCCCAAGCCGTTGGGATGCTCGGACCATTCCCGTCAATCACCTTCTGGGTACCACCTAAGTCACTGACGGTGCGTAAGTCGGCAAACTGGACAGTTGACCCTTCCCCAACAGCGTCCGGGTCCGGACCTGCATCATGGAATGGCACCGACCCCACTCAGTTGAACTTTCCCTTCATTCTTGACGGGGCCAACTCGGACTTGAACTTCGCCGAATCCTCGTCGACCGCCGGGCAGACCCTAAGTAGTGGCCCGGCTGGGCAGTCTGTGCTTCCGACCGCGGAGCAACTGCTCTCACTTTGTGAAGTTGAGGTGATGAGCGAGCTCCTGGGCTACGGAAGTTCGCCGCTAGTGGTCTTTGTCTGGGGTGATTTCATTTCCCCAGTCTCATATGTGACGGACATCAGCCTGGTTTTCACAAGATTTAATTCGGACGGTCAACCTATTCGAGCTGAAGGCACTATCCAACTTCAACAGTACCCAGTTTACGATGCCTTGCAGAACCCAACTTCTGGCGGCGAGATGCCCAGAAAGAGCGCGTTGGTTCATGAGGCTGACTCCCTGGCTCATATTGCTTATCGGTCCTACCGAACTCCCAATCGCTGGCGCGATGTCGCTGCCGCTAATGACATAGATGACCCGCTTCGAGTCAAACCAGGCCGAAAGTTGCTAATACCGGCACCTGATGAGCTACCAGCCCGGACGGAAACAGGCCTTGTTAAATATTCTACGCGCCCGGCACCTAAGTCTCGTATGCGCAATCCGCTGACCTCGAAGAAACAACCGGGACAAGATCAGTGAGTACTAATCCATTTAATACCGCCGGCGTTCAACTCCACGTCTTCATCGACGGGGTTCCGCTACTTCCACAAAGCGCACTACTCATCAGCAATATAACTGTCGAATCGCAACTTTTTTTGCCATCACTATGTGAGATCGAACTCGTGGATTCATCGCAAGGGGTGCTCGTTGAAAATGGCCTCATCGCCGGGGTGTTGATCGAAGTGCGTGCCGTCTCCGGTGAAGACATCATCGGGGTCCCAATTTTCAGCGGGCAGGTTGAATCAATAGAGCTTCGGTTCGACCATACCTCCGGGGTCAGGAGCGTGGTTCGTGCGTATGACCTTGCGCACCGAATGCTGCACGGGCGTAAAACCACCGGCTTCCCGCTCAGTTTGTACTCCGAAGTCGTTGAAGGAATCGGGATAGAGCATGGAATCGCTACCACCGCTGAACCGACCGAGGTTCCATACACAATGGTGGTTCAGTCAAATGAAAGCGACTGGGATTTCATCGTCCGCTTAGCTCGCGAAGTTGGCTACGTCACGTACATCTCAATTGATCCAGCGGCCGGACTGCCCACTTTGTATTGGGGTCTGATGGCCCCGGCCGAAACTGCCCCTCCCCCCTTAGGCGTCGAAATGTCACCGCGAGCCATCGTGATAGGTGACGACGGGCTTATTTCGCTACGCGCCACCGTCTCGGGGTCTGGGTTGACCGCGAGCGCCTCCACCAGAGGGTGGGACCAGTCACTTGCAATACCCGCTATCGGCGAAGGCCCCGCAATAAGTGATGCAGCCGCAAACGTATTGCTCCCCGTGGAGCTGGCCACCGAACTTGGTGGGCCAACTGCACAGATGGTGACTCTCGAACGACTTGCGGAGAATGAGGCGGCAACTGAGGCGGCCTCGGTTGGCTTAGGGTTTCGCCTCGCTGGTTCGTACTCCAATATCGAAGCTATCGTGCAAGGCAACCCGTTCATCATGCCGAACACGGCTATCAGTATCAGCAAGGCTGGCGTCCTTACCGGCGAGTACACCGTAACCGCCGCCGTGCACACTTTTGAACCCCGCAGTTTCGGCTACCGCACGTCAATATCGTGCGCGGGGTACGAAGACAGAACCCTGATGGGTTTACAGGGGGCGGCAGAATCATCATTCAAGCTGAATGGTGTTTACCCGGCGATTGTTACCGACGTCGAGGACCCAGAATTTCTCGGGCGGGTGTTACTGAGTTTTCCGTGGCTCTCAGAAACCTTCATCAGCAACTGGGCGCGGGTCGTTCAGGCCGGCGCTGGCGAAGGCTTAGGGATGCAGATCCTGCCAGAACCAACAGATGAGGTACTCGTCGCTTTCGAAAATGGTCAACTCGACTCGCCTTATGTATTAGGCGGGTTGTATAGCGCTGACCGGCTCGGGGCTGTACCTGCTGCCGAACTTGTAATTGGCACACCGATGATTCGAGCCTTCACATCGCGTGAAGGGCACCAACTCCTTTTCAACGATAACCCTGAGACTTCAAGCCTTACTCTGCAAACTACTTTCGGCGCGAGTTGCATCGTGCGACTATCGCCCGAGACCGGAATAAGCATTAGCACTATCGAAGGTCAGCCGATTACTGTTAACAGCGACGCGGAAGTCACCATCAACTCTGAGGGTGCAGTTCTAATCAACTCCAGTGAAGTCACCGTGAGCGGCAAAGGTGCTGTAGCCATAAACGGTGCCGACGTTTCCATTACCGCCGAAGGCGCAATTGAAATCTCAACTGAAGGCGTCGTCTCATTAACCGGCAGCGAGATAAACCTCGCCTCAGAAGGATCGGTGTCAATCGAGGCAGACGTAATTAGTTTGGTCGCTGGTGAAATTAACATCGCTGGCGGCATTGTAAGTTTGGGTGCGTGAATCCGATGGCACAACAAGATTTCGTGGGCAGCGGATTCGCATTCCCCATGGGGGTTGACGCCCAAGGGGGAATCAGCATGGTCGGCGGTAGCGACAACATTGATCGCTCCATCAGACTGATAATGGGAACTGCCTATGGTGAGCGCCCGATGCGTCCCGAATTTGGCTGCGGGATCCATGACCTGATCTTTGATTCGACTTCCCTTGAACTCCTTGGCCAGGTTCAGGTGCAGGTCATGGCGTCACTTCGACGCTGGGAGACACGGGCTGACATACTTGAGGTCACTGCGACATACGGAGACGACCCATCCGTCATTAACATTCAAGTCACGTATCGGATCAAAGGCAATTACGACCCCCGCAATCTTCTCGTACCGTTCTATGTGATTCCCAGGGAGGAAGACCAATGAGCCTTCCGGCACCCAACCTTGATGATCGATCATTTCAGGACCTAGTTGACGAGGCGAAACGCCTTATCCAATTGAAGTGCCCTGAATGGACCGATAACAATGTGGCTGATCCCGGTGTAACTTTGATTGAATCCTTCGCCTTCATGGTTGATCAGTTGATTTATCGACTGAACAGGGTTCCGGATCTAAACTACATAAAGTTTCTGGATCTGCTGGGCGAGCAATTGCGACCTCCGGCGGCGGCAATTGCGCCCGTTAAGTTTTCTCTTGCGGTGCCGAAACCCGCAAATGTGCTGATTCCTGCCGGCACTCTAGTTTCTACGACACGTCGTGGCCAGGACCCGCCAATAAGCTTTTCGACTCAGACAGACCTTGACCTAGTCTCAGTCTCAGTGCAGGCCATCTTGACCCAAGCCGTTGGTCAAGAGGCCGTATCTCAGGGTGAAAGTCTCGCTGAGCACTCTGAGTTCGCCTGCTTCTCTGAGGTACCACAAGTTGGCGATGCGTTGTATGTGGGCCTGACCCAAGCGGCCCCAAATTGCATAATCCGACTCGCGGTCGATTGCCACATTGAAGGTATCGGCGTGGATCCGATGAGACCGCCCCTGATAGCCGAGGGTTGGGACGGCCAGCAATGGCGACAAATCAAGACTCTGTTAGATACTACGGGCGGGCTAAACCAACGCGGCACGATCGAGGTCTACATCGAGCAACACGCCCTGTCATCATTTTCCGGTATTTCGGCCGGCTGGTTACGAGTCCGGGTCATAGAAACTATCGACGATCAGCCGCGCTACACCTCCTCTCCCCAAATTAAGAGCCTCACTCTCGCAACCATCGGCGGCATAACCACGGTTGCGCAGTGCACGCCGATCACCAATGAAATCGTCGGGACGGTTGCAGGCACTCCCGGTGAAATTCTTCAACTGAACAGGTTTCCACTGGTCTCCGGGCAAGAGACATTGCGCATCGAGATTAGTACTCCCGATGGGTGGACCAGCTGGAACCGGGTGGAGAGCTTCGCGGAGTGCGGACCAACTGATATGGCATTCACCGTGGACGACATCAAAGGGCAGTTGCGATTCGGTCCGATGATCCGAAATGCTGATGGGAGCCCGCGCTACTACGGTGCCACGCCAATGAGCGGGAGCACCGTTCGCGTTCCAAAGTATCTGGTCGGTGGTGGCACCTCAGGCAACGTCGAACGCGGTGCTATCTCGGTTATGCGAACGAATATCGCGTCAGTGGCTAAAGTCGAAAGCATTGAAGCGGCCGCCGGCGGAGTTGATCCGGAATCAATAGAGAGCCTAAAGGACAGAGCTGCACTCACTGTCCGGTCACGCAATCGAGCCGTAACGGCACTGGATTTCGAACAACTCGTCCGAGCCGCCAGCCCCGGAATTGTTCGAACCAAATGCGTTGACGCATCGGAACTGGGAAAACCCGGAACAATTCTCGTGCTGGTGGTACCCCAGGTTCCTCCTGGACAATTCGCTTTCGAAGTCCTGCAGCCTCCCATCGAGATGCTAAATGATCTCAAGGAATTCTTGGACTTACGCCGCCTTATAGGAACAACCGTAAGGATTGAGCCTCCCAAATACTTGGGTGTCTCAGCGATGGTTCGATTGGCCGTTAAGGACAAATCGGCGGCGGCTCGCGTCACCGCCGACGCCAATACCGCAATCATGAACTTCCTCCATCCGGTATCCGGTGGCTACAGTGGCTCGGGCTGGCCCTTTGGCAGGGCGCTCGTGGTCGGAGATATCTATGGGATATTGCAAAATGTGCCAGGAGTGGCCTACACAGATTTGATTAGGCTGGTAGCCGTGGATCCAGTTACCGGTGACCGCGGTGAACCTGGTGATCGGATCCAACCAGAGTCACTCCAGCTGCTTTTTAACATGGATAACCAGATTGAGGTCATTGAATGACCACGCCCACGGGCTTAACTATGCAGAGTATGGGTACCGATCTGATACCGACCGGTCAACGCGGCTATGTCAATGACTTGCAAACTCCGTTTCCCTTGATCCAATCCGTGCCGCCAATGCTGGCGCAAGACCCATTCATTCAGCGAATGCTTCCAGCATTCGACGAAATTCTCGCACCGATCATCAGTACGCTCGATTGCCTTGACTCGTATTTTGACCCGGCCATAGCCCCCGAGGACTTTCTGCGGTATTTATCTACCTGGGTTACCTCTAATACCGGAAACGAATTTTCAATCCCTGGCCTTAGGCACGAGATCGCAACGGCGGTAGCAATGTCGGAGTGGCGAGGCACTACGTCGTGCCTCAGCGAGCGCTTTTTCCCTTTTGATCTCGAGTCGATTGAACTTCAGGAGGGCGGTGGGGTCACTGTCAGCACGACCGCCACCGATCCGGCTACTTGGCCTGATGCTGCGCCAATGGTGGCTACCGTCACCGTCACGCCGCTAAAAGATAGCCCGAACTCAATTGAAAACATCACGAAGCTCATCGAAGATTTTGTACCTGCTCATGTGCAACTAAATGTCGTGGTTGCAACATGAACGACTCGCCCCTTCCGGTTGAGGGTGGCGAGAGTTCCCCGCCTGAAACACCGGCCGAGGCGCCGCCAGATTACCCAAACATCACTTGCAAGCGTTGCGGCACGGTAACAAACTGGAACCCTTACTGCCCAACCTGTGGTGCCTACTTGGAGTTCATGGGGGTGCCCGCCTGGACACCGACCGAGGTAACTTCAACGGTTCCAGCGCCGAAGGCACCGGCGGAGGCGCCGGTGGAGGCACCGGTTGACGTACCGGCTGAAGTACCGGTCCCGCAGGAACCAGCGGAGTCTGCTGAGGCAGCCACCCCAGACCCAACACCGCCGGCTGATGCGCACCACCATCGGCACGGCCTGCACCTCGGGCACCACGATGAATCAGACCCCGGGCAAGGCGACGAACCAGTTAACACCAAGCCCGTGCCTTGGTGGGCTTTTTGGCGACGACCCAAGGCGGCAAAGGAACTCGACCCGGCTTCATTAGCAGCCACTGTTGATCCTGAATCCACCTCGGACACCGAAGATGATCCCTCGCTCAGTTCTAACGCATCGATAGTGGCGGAAGCAGAAGTCAACGTGGTGGCTGCACACCCAACCGTTGACGTCGTCGCTGAACTCCCGCAGGCCGAACAAGAAAGGCAGCAACGAACCCGACGCTCTGTTAATGCCGAGGCGCAAGTTCAAGGAATATCAGTTCAATGTAGCCACTGTGGCCACGAAAACCCCGTTGATCATGCCTACTGCGAATGGTGTGGCAGTTATCTTTCAACCTACCGGCTGGCTCCGGCACCGCCAACTGTCAGTGAAGCCACCGGGGCCAATCAGGGAACCGAAGCTCATTCATCGCCCGTGCGACAAGCATGGCGAAAGAGTTACTTGCTGTACGTAATACTCGCGCTGGTCGCGCTTCTAATCTGGTTCTTTTTCTGGGGTCCAATGGCTAGTGCGACTCGGTCTTGGTTTAAGGAAGCGAGCCAAACAGTTAGTGAATTCATCTTTCCGAAACTAGGTGAAGAGGCAGCAGTAGCAAGTATCGTCGCGAGTTCATCCCTGCCTGGTACGTCCGCAACTAGCCTAAATCAAGCAAACTCGGTTGACTACTGGGCAAGTGCTGAGCTGGCGGGCCTTGGAGTTGGTACCACTATTACCTTCACCTTCGCGCAGTGCTATGCCGTGGACCGGCTCGTGGTAGCGCCGGGGACGCAAGATAGCGACCTTGACGTACAGGCTCTTGCACAACCAAAGAACCTGAGCATGACTTTTTCACCGGGAGGGACAACCGAAACCGCACTACTACTTGCCCCAACAAGCAACAGCCTTTACGTCCAGACTGCTAGCTTCCCCAAGACTTATGCAACCAGCGTTACCATCTCCATCGACTCTGTCTACCCCTCTCGCTACGTAATTGAACCCGATCCAACTTTCGGATCAGTAGCAATCAGTTCACTGAATTTCTTACAAAGTCCTAGTGCGAGCACGATCACTATTCTGAACCCGATTAACCTTGAGCCCACCGCCAGCAGTTCTTCGACCGCATCGGCGGCACCAGCCCCCTCCGGGGCGGGCACGGGTTCGGCTTCACCCTCAGGTACGCCAAGTCCCACGGCGGCTCCGTGTGTCTCACCTGATGCATCACCCAGCGCATCACCCAGCGCATCACCCAGCGCATCACCCAGCGCAACACCCAGTCCCTCAGGGACTAAAGACCAACCCGCTTAGCAGCCCGGTGACCCAATCGCCTAACTAGCCGAAGGTGCCGGCACCGCAGTGTCAGCGGATGTTGCACCAGTCGTCGCCGACGCACTACCTGAGGCCGACGCGGACGGCGAGGCCACCACCTCGTCCTCTGTTGTCGCGCAAACTTGGGAACTAAAGAGCGATGGGCCGCTAGCGGTGACACTGTTCATCCGGAAGCAATATTCCGTGGCTGGAGTCAAACTCGTGAGTTGAACCGCAGTGTCATTTACCTGTGGCGCTGGCGAAATGGACGACCATCCGGTCAGAATTTGGTGTTGAATATCCCAGCCCGTAACTGCCAACGTCAAATCACAGTAATCACTTGGTGCACCCTTTGGCAATTTCTTCGGCGCCTGCCAGACGATGCCAATGGCCGTCGACCCCATGGCCGTTACTTTGAATTTAACTGGAGCACATGCCGGGATAACCGTGGGTGAGGGCGACGCCGAGGCCGCACTGGCTGCCGCTGCTGCTGCAGCATTGTCAGACGCAGCGGCCTGCTCGATCGTGGGTACCTGCACACATGCAGCACCGCTATACAGGGAAGTGTAATTACCGCTCAAGGCCACAATGCGGTAGCAAGCTAAGACCCCAGCCTTGACCCCGGCGACCTCAAATCTCGTCGATCCCTGCGGCAACGCGGTCACCGATGTGCAATTCTGGCAAGCAGCAGTCGGATTGGATAAATCCAAGGATGCTGCCGATGATGAACTCAAAGCCGAGGCCGAAGATGATGGTGTGGCCGTCGTCGAGGCGGCCCCGCTAGAAGCCGAAGCACTTGCAGATGCAGATGAGGTCGGGGCTTCCCCGCCCATGGGAGCGGCCGCGGGCGCTTTAGCCTTTGCTCGCTCGAGCAGGTGCAATTGCTTCTTGGCCTTCTTCTGGTGCAGTTTCCTCGGCTCATTTTGCTGTTCCAACATAAACATGGACGACTCTGAAACGTAGGCGCTCGCCAAAATTGCATTCGAAGTTCGGCTGCTAACAATTGCTGGCTGCACATACACCACGGGTGCGGCGGTGCTGGCTGGCGCGGCTGAGGTGGCAGCTGGCGTGGCAGATGAGCTCGCAGAGGCAGCTGCAGCAGCAGGCGATGCCGAGCTTCCGGCATCACCAACGGCGTAGATGTGATACCCACTCGTTCCCGCAACCGGGTCCCAAGTGAGAACTACATTGGTATTACCGCTCATAACGGCCGTGAGGTTGGTCGGATAAGAGGGAGCGCCCTGCGTCGAAGTAGGTGTTGTGCTGAAGAAACGGGAAAGCACGAAGGCAACTATCAAGGCGAACAGGGCGAAGATAATGAGAATTCGGCCGAACCAGCCGAGCCTAAAACGGATAAGGGGCTTTTGCGTAACCGCAACCCGCTGCACAAATGGCTTTGACCCCATCACGGGCGTGTTGGTAACCATGTCGAGTACTTGATTCACGTGCGCAAATACGGCGCCATGCACTTGCTTTCCAACAACGTGAACCGGACATGTTACTTCTACCTTTAGCCAGGCGGGTTGCCCTGGATCTAGCACATAGGTGGGAGCATCCAAATGACCTTCGAAAACACCATCCGGGTCAGTTACGTCAACGGCGAACTTGGTTGCGGAGTTTCCCTCATTGACAATTTGCAAGTAGGTGGAAGTCTTAGTTTTCAACTCCAATGTGCTGCGCGCTATCACTGCCTTAAATTGGTGGTACGGCGCAACCGTGACACTAAATTCCGCAACTGCCCGCTCAATCCACAGGACTTGGGAGGTGGCCTTTATTGCGACTTCGTATCGCCCAGCGAGCATATTCGGTGTGCGGGGCGGCTTAATGGTGACAACGGCAGACCCTTCATCACCGGGAAAGAGCGAGATTTCAGCCGGCGCCACTGTTATCCAAGTGCGGGCCGGACCCAGGACACTTAAGTCGTAGGTCTCAACGATGGTTCCGACATTTCGCACACTGACCTTGATTCGAACGGCCTGCCCGGGTGACACATCGGTAATGGCCTCGGACGCCCAGATTAAGGGTCGGGTTGCGAGGGTTTCAGCGGACGGATCGACGGGGGGATCAACGCGAGCAGGATCGATCTGCGGATCCATTGTGGTATCAAATTCGACTTCATCTAAGTCGTCGTCGATTTCATCATTGTCAGAGTTACCCCGCTTATGGCGCATGCCAGTTGCTGCAGTCTTGCCCTGAGTCACATATTTGTTTTGCCCAATGGCATCAAATTCGTTGATCAGGTTGGTCATGAACAGCCTCCGTGAAGCTCTCTTCAAACTCGGTCGTGGGGAAGGACAGCCGACCTTGCTTGCTCCACTCCTGCTGCACGCCCCGGAGCAGATGCGCGGGGCCGAGTAACTCCCCCTGGGCGGCAGCCAAGTAAGCGGCGGACACCGATGCCGCCCGAATAGACCCGCCGGTCAGGGGAAGCACTGATAACCGTTGTAAGTGATTGTGCCCCACCAGCCCCATATTCCCCTTGAGACACGCCAGCCACAAAAGGTACCGTTCTTCGGGCTGGGGCTCCGGGAAGTCAATTGCGGCGTCTAAGCGCCGGATTAGGGCCTCATCGAGGTTTGCCCGCAGATTGGTTGTTAATACGGCCAGGCCGTCAAAGGACTCCATCCGCTGGAGGAGATAGGCCACCTCCAGGTTCGCGTACCGGTCTCGGGCGTCCGAAACCCCCGAGCGTTTGCTAAACAGGGCATCAGCCTCATCAAAAAGGAGCACCCCATCGACATCTTCGACCGAGGCAAAAACCCGATCAAGCTTCTTTTCCGTCTCCCCAATGTATTTATCCACCACACTGGCCAAATTGACCCGAAATAGCGGTACCCCAAGCTCCCCCGCCAAAGCTTCGGCCGCCATTGTTTTCCCGGTGCCAGACGGACCAGAGAATAAGGCGGTAACACCGCGACCCCGACCACCCCCCGGTCGCATGCGCCACTCATCAAGTACCACCGTGCGGTGCCGGACTCGATCCCGGAGCTCACGCAGAGCCTCGGTAACCCGAGCAGATCCAACGAGATCAGCCAAAGTGAATTCCGGGGCCACCGCTTGAGTCAGTGTTCCGTTGGCGATGGCCCGTGGGGCCAGTGGTCCACCATCGGTTAGATGCGCATTCAGCTCTTGGGGGTCAACGTGAATAGCTGCATCAGCGGCCGCGGTTCGCTCTGAGCCCGCACCAAGGTGCGCCCACCAACTGCGTCGCAACCCCGCGGTCGGCAGTGGTAGGTCGACGGTCAGGCCCTGCCAGAGCTCGACATGTGCCTTAGCCTCAATAAGAATTACAAATGCGACCGAAAGTGTTTTGAACAGGCGTGCAATTTCACTTACCGACATGCCAATATCGGCATGCCTAATATCTAAAATCACCGGGCTTCCAGCCAGCGCCGCTTCACGAACGCACTCTCGGATCTGCAATGCACAAACATCTTCAACACGGCTTAGCCCAAAACCGTCAATCAGTAAGGGGGTTTCACCAGTTAAGCGATGTGCAAGGACATAAGCCTGTTCGCGCCCAGCAGTACCTGAACCCGCACGGAGAATTACTGGTAGCTCTAAATCAACAGGAAGCTTTGGAAGTAGCTCCTCCGGAAGCAACGGTGCACCCATGAATGACGCGACAGAACTTGTACCCGGCGCGAACTCGTCGTCACCCAACAGATGTGCAACAACGCGCTCGGGCACGGTCAACACTTGAGTTAGCAACGGTCTGGTGGAGTTGGTGATTTCGATTAGCCCGAGGGCTAGGAGCGGTCGATCAGGACGCAGCCGGCTCCTGGCCTCCGCGCTGTCCGGGTCATACCCGGCAAGACGGATCGCGGTTGAGATATTTGGCCCACGAGTATCGACCTCATTGTTGAGCACGATAAAGAAATGCTCAAAGCGTTGCTGCAGATTAACTGACATTGCCGTCAAAAGAATACCCAAATCAATATCGAGTAGACCTGCACTCTTTGCTAGTAGAAGAAGTCGGGGGGGTAAATCCTCGAATGGGATAACCTCCTTGAAACTTTGTGGCGCCCCTCTGCGGGCATCGCGAGTTATCAGGTGTGGTGGAAAATAATGGCCACGCTGATGATCTGCAATGTCATCGCTGTCGCGTTCAAATTCAATGATCCTCGCGATGCGTTCGGCAAGCACATCAAGTACCCGCCGCATCCCATAAGAATTCTCCTGCTCCAAGTTCCCTTCGGCCTCCACTGCAACCACCTACGGCTTTACTGGCGCATTGCCACCATTGGCTGGGCGAGTTCTTGTTCTAAAGCCGGCATCGGGATCTTCCGGATCTGGTCCTTGAACTTTCTCGGCCGCATCGGATCGGGTATCGCTGACACTGACAACAGGGGGCTTTGTTTGTGGCGGGCCAGCGGCCTCGGGCGAACCCGTTTGCACCGGCATCGAGACGGTAATCGACAGTGGGGGTCGATACTCAGCGCCAACGGCCGTCATGAGTTCTGAGTAGGTGCGCTCACTCATCGCCCGTAGCCCCACCCGGGTGGTGAGCGGAAAACCAGCTTCCACCAAAACCGATAGGTCACCGGAAACGTATTCAAATGGCAAATAGTCCTGCCGCAGCATGGCAACAAGGGCCAGGCCGAGCAGCCGGTGGTCATCTTCTGGGGTTGCGGTCCAAGCCGTTAATAAGTAGGTGATGAGATAGAACCGGTTGGCTGGCTGACGGGCGACCACCACCCCCTCGTCGTTGGTGATCTCACGGAGGTTGACATCGCGCCGATCAACGTCCTCGCGAATATCTGCCAAGAAGAGGTTTAGGACCGCGCCGGTGCGGCGAGCTGACCAGTCTTTGGTGGGCGGGTCGAGTGAGACTTGGACACTTTGCCCCAAAATGGTCTCGTTTTGAAGGTAGTTCTTCAGGGCAGCATCAAGGTCAGATAGCACGATATTTCATGCCCTTCCCCTTCCGCGGCCAGCATTTGCCGGGGTGCGACCTCTGATTTGCCCACCTGCCGAAATCTTGGTCCCAAGCAGGTCCGGCCTTGGGTATCATATGCGCGTGGTAATCATGTTTATGCTGTGGGCCGGGGTAATAGTTGCCGCCGCCTTCAGGTCCCGCTGGGTCGCCCCTGCGGCCTTGACGACCCTTGGGGTATCAACACTATTTGTCCTCTGGAACTAGGGCATCATGATTGAGATTGCGGGCATCTGGTGAGCGGCATCCAAGGGATGATGAGCAAGGAGAAGTCTGCTCTCCCAAAGAAGCCAAGTTCAGCGCCGAAAATGCCAAGTTCGATGCCAAAAGGACCGGGCGGCGCCTCAGGGTCTTCAAGTTCTGCCGACTCAAGCCAAGGATCAGAGCCAACGCCAGCCGTCGGGGCTGCTCGCTGGCTGAACATCATTGCCGTACTGGTCATCATCACGATGGTTACCGGCTCATTAGTGCAGCAATTTGGTTACGGCCAACCGCCTTGCGCCCTTTGTATCGTCGAGCGCTCAGCTCTCGTCGGAATGGCAATTGGGCCCATCATGAATTTACTAATGGGGCTTTCTCCCAAGCACTACGCAATCACGATCATTGCTGCACTTGTCGGGTCGGCAGCTTCCGGAATGCAAGCGATAAGTAGCGCCGAAGGCACCTTGGTGCTCGACCCAAATGATGTCGTCATGGGTATTCCGCTTTATTACTGGGCTTTGGGCATCTGCATTGCTGGAATCCTCGCCTGCGCCTTTATTTTGCTTTGGACATCTTCCTGGCAAACAGACGACGAGGGTTTGCTGCACCACCGCGGCCCGGCTCGCGTCGCAACCTTCACCGCCATCGGCTGGCTCTTCAGCTACGTGTGCTTGACGATCTGGCAAGTTCTTGTCAATTGCGGAGTCTCAATGTGCCCGGCAAATCCGGCCAGCACTGGCGCACAAAGTGTGCAATTTACTTTCTCGGTTACCCGAAATGGCACCGAGACCACAATCATCTCAATCCCAGGTTTCATCACGGTCCTTCTTGGACTTGGCCTGCTCTCACTTCTTTTCGGAATAATCCTCAACCGCCGCATGGGTAAAGCAGAAGATCAGTAGTCACAAGGAGTAACGGCAATGAGCATGATCCATATCCTCCACCCGAAGGCTGAACAAGAGGCCGATCGCCGTCGGTTGGCTGCCCGTGACGAAGCCGCTAAGGCGCCAACACAGACCGCGGCTGTCAGCACCTCACGCCCGCTGACGAATCCAACGACCGTTGACTCACCAGCGCCACCAGTATCGACAAGTCGACCCTCCGGCGCTAAACGCATAATCGGTCAATCCACCGATATCGACCCGCTTCTCAATCCAGACCCGCTCATGTTCGGTGCTGCGCCCGTGCCGTCCGCCGCAGAACCTGAGACTCCGCTGGCGCCCGGTCCCGAGCAGGCGGTTCCGCAGGGCGCCGCTGCAGCAACGGTAAATCAGCCGGCGACCAAAGCACCACCCAAGAAATCCGGTTTCACCGATGCCCTTTCTGGTTTCGGGGCCGGCCTGCGCGGTGACGATGCCTTCAGCAAAGTGAGCGGTCACACCGCCGGCAGCATCACCGGGACCGCAGCAAATGTCGTGAGTGGTACGGCGACCGGGATCGGCGGGGTGAACTCGGTTTCCGGCGCGCTCGGCGGTGGCGTACTACCCAGCCTCTCTGAGGCCATGCTGGGTGTTGATCCAGGTCAAGTAGCCAAGCACTTGGGCGTCGGCATGCAGGCCGGCGCTTGGATGGCAAAGGAAGCTGCTGGCGAAAAGCCAACAGATGTAGCTGGCGAGGCACGCAAAGATTACGTAGCTGCAGACATGCAACGAATGGTTGCCCGCAAGAATAAGAAGGGCATGCTTAAGTCTGCGGTCCTGAAAGCCCTTGCAGCAAAGAGGCTCGGTGACTCCGTTCAAGCTGGCGGGCACCGTGCTGCTTATGAAGGGACAATGGAAGAGTCTGAGAAACTGAACGAGGCACGTCCGGAAACCAGCAGCATGACGAAAGCAATGCAGATGGCCGCTTTGCCAGGACAAGCCCTCAACAAAACTGGCCAAACAATCAACGGTGCAGATGGCGAAGAAGACCTGCTGAAGGGTAATTTGAAAACTGCAGCAGCGGTATCGGCGCTAGGGCTCGGCACGCAAGCAACTAAGGCTGGCCTCGCAACAGCCGGCCACATCGTCGCTCCGGGATTGGGCGGCGTCACGGCTGCTACCGCAGTTAAAGGCACCGGGTACGCGGCCCGGCTAGCAGGAACAGTTCTTTCAAAACCTTTCGAATGGCTGGGTGGCAATAAGCAAGATCAGGCAGATGCCTTTGACAAACACCTAGATGGCGGTAGTGCGGAAGAGCGCGCAGCGGGCACCGCCCAGACCCAAGCCGGCAGCATCTTGCATCGAGGTTTCCGATCACGCGGCCAGGCAACAGGTGAGGGCGGCGTTGGCTGGGAGAAGTCCGGCGCTAAGACTGCAGACCCAGCCCCGGTCGCCGGTGAAAGCTATAAAGAGGGCGGCATCACCGGCTGGCTTAAGGGCTTGTGGAGCTCAGGCAAGCACCAAGCTAAGACCGAGGCTTCACATGCAGTCGATGACGTTAAGACCACCGCACTTAATGCGCGCAAGACTGCCGTTGACGCCAAGGATTCAGCCAAGGGATTCGGCAGCAGGATCAAGGACAAACTCTCCTCATGGTGGTCGAAGTTGACAGGTCCCAAAAAACCGGCTGAAGAGGATCAAGGGGTCGAAATGACATCCAGGTGATGTCACTTGAGCCTTAGCCTCGCCTAAAGGTCGATGCGGTGGCCTAGGCCGCGCCTGCACCGCATGTTTCGATACTTACTTACCTCACAGTCATTTCTTGCGCTTGACGTAATGCCAGATGGTGGCCACCACCCCATAAATAATGCTCGCCACTAGGCCGAGCAGGAAGATCACATACTCCGGACCACTAACTAATCCAGGCATCTGCCGGCTCCCCCAAACTCCGCGGCCCCACCCGTTCTAGATCAGGTGGTCACCTTTGCTACTCACCTTCGAAGCAGAATCCCAATGACTGGTGCAGCGGGCCGGTTGGCACGGCCGGGCTGCATAACGTCATAACTTGGCATCTGGTTCTCCTTCGGACCTCTTTAGTCTAGGTTCCAGTGCTCTTTGGTTATCTGGGGCTGTTGGTTATCTGGGGCTGTTGGTTATCTGGCGCTGTTGGTTATCTGGCCCAGACTTGCTACGGTTCGGCAATGCGAACCCAAATCTTGGCCCTAGGCCTGACCTCCGTGACATTAGCCGCCGGGGTGGTGCTAGCTCCAGCAGCCGCGGCCGCGAGCACCACCACCATCACCTTCAACGTGACCGGCTGCAATGGCTGCACCATCACGCCCGTCCAATGGGTTGATATGAGTGCTGAGCCCTGGCAGGGCGACCCCGTCACCATCGTCAATGGCGTTGCTACCGCGACGGTGCCAACCGCTAACACCAAGGGCATGAGCTTTAACTTCAGCGCGCCCTGGGCCGTCCAGCAAAACGGCCTGCAGAACATCGTCCTGCAATATAAAGGTGCAGCAGTGGGTAGCACGCCAACCCGGGCGCAAGCACTTGACTCCAAGAAAGCATCCGGCTGCTGGGCCGGTGTGGCCTCCGGCGACGCGACACTTGATTTGCGGGTAAGCCGCGTGCGTATTACCGGGTTCCCGGAGAGTGTGGGCAAGGGGCCCTACCCGGTGGTCTTTGCGGCACCAACGGCGTCCGCCCTGAAGATTTTCGAGCCAACCTATAAAGGTGGTATCGGAAACCAGCAGGGGGCCCTGCCCTGCAAAGCAAGTTAGCACCCGCCTCGTACCCGCTGCATTCAAGCACCCGGTGGCTACCCCACTCGCATTACTGTTCGAAGAGTTGCGGGCAAAGGGGGTGCAAAAATGGCAACCGATGTCTTCGCCCGTAGATCCGACATCGACGCGCCGGCCGGGTAAGCATTCCCCCGACTGGCCGCCTAAATAATTGGTAAATACCGGGATTTTCCCTCTCGATTATCGCGGCCGGTTTAGAGTTCGCTTATGGGAAACCCTGAGTTGGTAGTGCTGCTGGATTCCGATGGCGGCGCCGCCGGCACCTTGGATAAATCCCTCGTGCACCACGGCGACACTCCCTTGCACCTGGCTTTCTCCTGCTACGTCTTCGATACTGATAACCGGCTCCTGCTCAGTCAACGCGCACTATCGAAGTCGACATTTCCCGGTCTGTGGACAAACTCAGTCTGCGGGCACCCGGGCCCCGATGAGAGCGTGACCGCGGCCGCCATGCGTCGCTGTCTCGACGAACTTGGCCTCCAGATCACTGATCCGCGGCTGATCCTGCCGACGTTTCAATACCGGGCTGAAATGAACGGGCTGATCGAAAATGAAATGTGTCCGGTGTTGATGGCTGTGGTGGAGCGGGGCACCGCGCTCGCGCCCGACCCGACCGAAGTCGAAGACACCAGGTGGCTGCCGTGGGCTGAGGTGGTGCGCGATGCCCAGAGCGGGGCCTTGGCGCTGTCACCTTGGTGCCTCATGCAGATCGATCTGCTAAGTGAGCTCGGGCCAGTCCCCAAGGATTGGCCCACGGGTGCTGGGCAACTGCTACCCGCCGCCCTCCGTGTTGCGTGATTTGCCAATACCGAATTTGCCGCGCTCAAGAAGTTACCGACCGGGGGTCGTCGCACCGCCCATATTTGTACGTACGTCAGCATTGTCAGTGGTGCGGCTTATCCTGAAACTTAAGCACCCATAATGGGCAATGAATCAAGGGGTAAGGCCATGACGATTGCTACCGCTAATAAGCGCCTATTTGCCGGATCACTGCTCATTGGTATTTGCAGTTTCGCGTTGGCGATGCCCGCGTTCGCGGTTGTTGATGACCCAACACCTACCCCCACGCCGAGTGCTAGTAGCGAGCCGGCGCCCAGTGCTACGCCCACACCAACACCCACACCAACACCCACACCATCGGCCAGTCCATCGGCCAGTCCATCGGCCAGTCCATCGGCAAGCACGCCGCTGCCGCACGAAATCTTGGCCGTTCACACCACCCCGACCCAGACCACAAACTCCTATGGTGAGCCGTGCCCGACGGTTTACGGCTCGTGGACGAGGGGCTGCCCGACGGTGCCAAACCCCGACCCAGGGTGTGTCACCGGTCGTGGTTTGTGCCCGGGTGAACATGCCGGTTGGGCGTTAGTCGATGCCAATGGCAACGTAACCGGCGGCGTCATTGTCTGCACCCCCGAGGTCTGCGGGGCCAACAGCCCGCTTATTGCCGGCAACCCAGGTTATGGCGGCGGCTATTGGGGTGGGCAGCGCCTGGTCTTGCAAACGGTGCAGGACCCGGTCGAGGCTGCGGCATCGGCAAATGGTGTCGGAAATGTCGCCGGCTATAGCAGTGGGGCGCGTTACAACTTCGCAACCGGGCAGTGGACCCTCCAGTCCGGTAATGACACCTACAACATGGCCATTGCCTACCCATCGGGCAGCGATCACTTGACATTGATCTACGGCGGTTCCGAGGAAACACCACTGACCTCAAGCACCAGGCCAGGTAGTGCACCTGGTGCCGAGCCCGGTGGTGAGCCCGGAACTGAGCCACAAGCACCGAGTTCAACGTGGATCGCACTTAGTCAAACATTCGTTGCGCCGGTGGCCTTAGAAGCGGAATATCCGTTGGTGATCACCGACGCCGCGGCTGAACGCCGCATCGACCTAGCCGCCCAGTTGGTTACCGCACTGGGTTCTGGGCAGATCGGCTCGGCCATCGATCAAGCCAAGCGACTGCAATGGGTTTACATCTGGTCCGGGGTGCGGGCGTTGCCCGAGGCGGATAGGGCGGGCGTGCGCGAGGATCTACGCACCCCAGCGATCAGCAGTGGGGCCGAACGTGACCTAGTGGCAATGGCCGCGGGCCTGGTGCGACTTGATCTGGCCACGACGATCACGCAAGCGGTGACCGATGGCACCTCATCGGCAACAACGCCGGCATTGCAGGCCAGTTGCGTTAATGCCCTTGCCGTTGGCCGGGTTCGAGCTGCCCGGGCGGCGTGCACTTCGTAGTCGGTTGCCGGCGGGACTAGAACGAACCGCCGCCGCCACCGCCGCCGCCACCACCACTGAAACCGCCACCACCACTGAAACCCGAATCACTTGAGCGTTCGGTCATGCCCGAGCTGAAGTTTGACTCCATACTCGATGACCACCCGTACATCGCATACATGCTGGCTACATAGATCCCGTAGTTCTGCAGCTCTTCTGGGCGAAGGTCGGGGAAGTTCTTCATCCAAGTATCTTCGAGCCCAAGTACCACCGCATACGGCAAGAAGGTTGCAAAGATAGCGGCCGGGGGCAGGTTGATCTTTTGCGCGAAGTCGCGGCGGGCATCGGCCGAATCCGAATTAAGTAGGCGCTTGAACCCTTCAACCTCACCCAGAAATGCCGCTGAGACTTTTGTCTGTTGGCGGGGGGTGATGATGGCACCGGCAATACCGCCGAGTAAAAGCCCCAGCCCGATTATCGCGAGCCCCGAGCCAATGGCGAAGGCACCGGCGAAAACAAGTGCCACCAACCCCGCGGCAAGCATGAGGCCGCCAAGTAGGGCGAGTAACTTGTAGGGCCGATCAGGTACATCACCAAGCGGGTTATAACGACCTGATGTGGAGGCGTCAGCAGCCAATTTACTTGTAAGTGAGTCGGTAGCCGCCGCAAGGATCTCGTCGTACTCACCGATTGTTGCAGTTGGCGCGCCCTTGAAGATCGCCGCGAGCAGGGCGGTCTCCCAATCGGCAAGCTCATCTTTGCCGGTGCCCGTCCAACTCAGTTCCATGCCACCGCTTTGGAACCGGCCACCCGCCTGCTCCTTGACGGTGATGTGACCGCGCGCTGCTAGATCTAGCAGAGTTGCCGAGTAGCCGCGGGTGTCAACTGTGCCATCAATCCCAGCTTGTACTTGTGCTGGCCGCAAGCCCTGCGGTGGCTGGTAACGAACCGGGGTAGCACCGAGTACCACGCCAGCACTAGTGCGCCGACGCATTACCGCAATCACGATTGGCACGATGGCGCCCGCGGCACCAAGCAGTAGGAACAAAGGCAATAAAGAGGCGGCCCGATCCATCTCGGCGACTCTTGGGTCAGCGACGATATTTGGAGTCGGCATTTCGGTGAACCCGGTTGGTGACCAACCGAGCACACCGGTCAAGCCGCCACCTGCGCTGAGATCAGCCACCATAACTACGGCAGCCTGCGGGCCGACATTTTCTTGGACCACGCACTGACTCGTTGAGCCCTGGGGGCCGGCGTAGCAATTCGATACCAAGGCCGGGGTCGGCCCGGTTATCGCCGCACTGCCTCGATAAATCGGAAATGGCCATTGGGATCCGATGAAATCCCAATAGAGCTCAATGTCACCTGCGCTGATCCCCGGTGGTGAATCCGCCGTGAGGTCACTCGCCTGAATAACATCCAAGGCGTCGGTGACAGAGTAGGAAATGACGAAGGTATGGAGCCCTTCGATCGGGATATCCGGGTCGCCGATTTGGAGGGAAATATAGGAGTCGGAGTTGGACTGCTCATACGTGACGTCCGCGCCATCGCGGCTAATGGATTCAATCTCGACACCGTAGGTGCGAATATCACCATTAGATAGCGCATCCTGCAGTGGGATATCGCGCAGAATGCCGCGATGAACCTCTTCGGTGCCCGGGTCGTAGACGATAGTTTCGGTGATCAGCAGATCGGTATTCGGCTGCACCTGCGCAACGACGTCATAGGTGATAATCGATTCCCACGGATTAATCGAATCCTCGGCATGCGGTGCACTGACAGCAGACGCGACTCCGGCTGAAAGCAGGAATAGCGAAGCCGCCGATAAAGCTATTAAGCGGTGACGTCTTGCGAGCACCTTCTAGAACTCAACCTTTGGCACGGCCCGCTTGGTTTCATCGGTCTCGGCGTAAACCGAACGCTCGGTGACCTTGGCGATCCCGGTGAACCACATCGAAGGCACCGTGACAACAGCGGTGTTGAGCGTAACCACGGTGTCGTTATAGAACTGGCGCGCAAACTGCAGCTGACTTTCGATCTCAGACAGCTGCACCTGCAGTAGTCGAAAGTTCTCGGTGGCGGTCAACGCCGGGTAGGCCTCGGCAACGGCAAACAACTTGCCGAGCGCTTGGGTCAACATCCCGTCGGCCTCGGCCTTAGCCTCAAGGCTTTGCGCCTGCATACCGGCGGTGCGAGCTTGGGTAACGGCCTCAAGGGTTGACGACTCGAAATCCTTAGCACCTTGCACGGTGGAAACCAGGTTCGGGATCAGGTCGGCCCGCTTGGTGAGCAAGGTATCGATGTCGCCTAGGGCGCCGGTGCAGAGCAGGTTGAGGCGGCGCAGCTTGTTGAACTGGCTGAAGCCGACAAGCACCAAGATGACGACGAGAACCAAGATCAAAATAAGAACCCAGGTCATTTATCTACCTTTCCGTAGGCCCTAACGGTAACACCGAATCTAAGGCCGGCCAAGGGGCACCGCAACCAGCAGTCGCCGCTAGCCCACTTCGCGGTGAATTCTCAACGACCCCTGCCGAAACTCCTTGCGGCTTGACGAGATCGACCCCCGGGAGCACTAGGCGGCCGGGTGTTGCCCCGATTAGCCGATCGCGATGGTGCCGCAGCCTTCGGCGCAGCGTTGCCTGGATGCACCGGGATGCCTTCCCAGGTGGCGGTGACTCCGGCCTTTTTCAGCAGCATGCGGACTTCGGCTACTTGGTCAGGCGTGGCGATGGTGACCACCTGACCGGCAGCACCGGCGCGCGCGGTGCGGCCGGATCGATGCACATAAGCCTTGTGTTCGACGGGCGGATCAGCATGAACCACCAACGGCACGTCATCAACATGGATCCCGCGCGCCGCAATATCGGTAGCCACTAGCGCCGTCGCCTTACCGCTGGCAAATGCGGCTAGGTTGCGTTCACGCGCGTTCTGCGACAAATTGCCATGGAGGTCAACCGCCCCTACTCCGGCCGCATCCAACTTTTTTGCCAATTGCTTGGCCCGGTGCTTGGTGCGGGTAAAGACAACTACCCGACCGGCCCGCGCCATCTTGGCAATCTCCATCAGCCGATCGCCTTCTTCAACAACTAGCACCCGGTGCTCGAGTAGGGCCGGCGCCTCAATCGCGGCCGCATGCGAGACCGGCCGCTCCAAATAGCGCTTGATCAAAATATCGACGCCGCCAGCCAGCGTCGCGGAGAACAACATGCGCTGCCCACCGGCGGGGGTCTTGTCAAGGATGCGCTTGACCATGGGCAAGAACCCTTGATCGGCCATGTGGTCGGCTTCGTCCAATACGCAGATCTCAATGCGATCCAGCGACACATCGCCTTGCTTCATGTGATCAAGTAATCGTCCGGGGCAGGCAACGACAATCTCGACGCCATCAGCAAAAGCTTTTCGCTGAGCTCCATGGGTGACGCCACCAAAAACGGTGACGGTAGACATCTTGTACGCGGCGGCCAGGGGCGCGATTACTGCAGCAACTTGGGTTGCGAGTTCGCGAGTCGGAACAAGGACAAGTGCCCGCGGGCGCCCCCGCATCGGCGCCACCTGCTTGGCAGCTAGCCGCGCGACCAGCGGCAGCGCAAAAGCTAGGGTTTTGCCCGACCCGGTTTGCCCCTGCCCAAGGACATCGCGACCGGCGAGTGAATCTGGCAGCGTTGCCTCTTGGATCGGGAACGGTTCAGTAACCCCCTCCGCCGCCAGTAGCTGCACAAGCTTCTCGGGCACGCCGAGTTCGGCGAATCGGTTTCCGGTGACATCGATATGTGGCACATGTTTGGGTGCTGGTGCACTTGGTGCCTTGGCATGATGGTGCGGTGCTTTGGCATCATGGTGCGGTGCTTTGGCTTTGCTGGCCGCAGAGCCACTTGCCACCGCCGGCTTGCTGGGCTGTCGTCGTCGGTTGCCGCTACCTATAGATGGGGTGCGGGCAGTTTGTGATGAAGAAATTAGGTACTCCTTGAGAAAGGTTTCCGCGAACCTGTCAAATAAGGAGCACGCGCCGCTCAGCGGCTATAAACCAAGTGAACACTCACATTACCGTGCTTTGGTGCCCGCCCAGTACCACCGCGCGCCGAAAATGGGTCGACTAGCCAGCTCGGCCAGTGAGTGCGCGCGTTTTAGTCGTCAAAACCGCCAAAACCCTGCTTTTCACGACAATAACGTGCGCGTTCAGGTAACCCACTCGTGGCGGCCAACTGGCTGATGGGCTACTGGGCAGGTGTTAGCCCGGTGACGAACTCCTTGATGTCTTTGACCGACATCCCATCGGTGTAGACCTCGACGAATGTTGATTTCAGCGCGGAACTACCAGCCGGCAAAGTCACCGTCGTATAGCCCTGGCCCTTGCGTAGCAGGGCCGGGTTCGACTTGGTGCAGGTGCTCTTGCCGCCCTTGCAGCTGCCCATGATGGTCGCGGTGGCCCCGTCGACCGTGAACTTGGCCACCGGTCCGACGCCATCTGGGCCATCCTCGCAGCCGGTATTCGATTCGGTTAGCGAGATCCAGCCCTTATTGCTCATCTGTGATCCGAAGGCGGCATTGATCTGTTCGTCCTTGCCGCCACCGCAATCGGTGAGCTGGAATGAGGTGGCCTTGAGGTCCAGCGATGTCGTTGGCACATAGACGGTGTAAGTCAGGCCCACCTGGGCTTGGTCATATTTGGCCGGGTTGACCGCGGCGCTGGCCGGCGCGGCGAAGGCTGCCGCAGCGACAACGGCGGTGATTAGGGCAACGGCGAACCGCGAATGGCGTCTGGTCATACCCTGAGGATACGACACTGCGCCGGCTTCCAACACCAGATAGCCTGCCCCCAATGAAAGCGGCCGGCGCATGAGCATCTCCTGGCCCCTGCTGGGTCGCGATCTCGCCCTCGGGGTGGGCGCCGGGCTGATCTCGGGGTTCTTCGGGGTCGGTGGCGGGATCATCGTTATCCCGATCATGGTGATCGCCTTGCATTTTGCCCAAAAACGGGCCCAGGCCACTTCTTTGGTCATGATCAGTTGCGGGGGGATTGCGGGAGTTATCTCCTATGCGATCGCCAACAGCATCGCCTGGTTGCCGGCCCTATTCATTGTCTTAGGCAGCATGACCGGTGCTTGGATCGGTGCACACCTGGTACAAAAAGTGCCAGACCGGAAGCTGCAGATGGCTTTTGGACTGCTGCTTATCGTGATTGCGCTGCGGATGCTGTTCGTAAACCAGAGCGCCACCGCAAACGACCTGCCGGCCCTCACCGCCTTGATTATCATCGGCTATTTGGTATCGGGGCTGGCGGTGGGTGTCTTCTCGGCCATGCTTGGCGTTGGCGGTGGCATCTTGTTGATCCCGATCCTGATCTTTTTCTTCGGCTTCTCCCAACTCCTTGCATCGGGCACCTCACTCTTGGTCATGATCCCAACAGCGCTTCTTGGTGCCACGCGTCTATCGCGCAGCGGCCTGACCAATTGGCCGATGGGACTTCGGCTCGGCGCTGGTGCTGTTGCCGGCGCTTTGGTCGGCGCACTCCTCGCATTTCGAGTC
>CAJBZP010000018.1 GCA_903960135.1 uncultured Actinomycetes bacterium
CGCACCGCGAACCCTTGCGGGTAGGAGGCGCTGTAGTTGGTAGCCGCGGTCGGCACATAAAGCAAATATGCGGCCTTGAGCCAACTGGTTTCGTAGCCAATGCGCTCGGGTGGACCCTCGGGCCGCTCCGCCGGCGTGGCGTTGGTGAGGGTCATCAGTTGGGTGACGCGGGCCGAGCCGTCGGGATTGAGTTGCGCTGATACCAGGACATTTCGTTGCTGGAATACGTCAACCTTGCTCTGGTTGCCGTTTTGCGTATAGACCGCGGACCAATCACCTTGGCCCGGATCACGCACCGAGCCACCGGCGCCACTTTCCAGAATGAAGTTCTCGAACCGGGTATCTCGCATCCACACCTGAAAATGCCGGCCGGGGGCGGTACTTGCTATCGCCTTCGCTACCGAGACTAGATCCTCCCCTGATAGCAATTGCTGGAGCAACTCATCAAGTAACAGTTGGTTGGCTTCTTGCCGCGCCACGAATTCGGTTACGCCAAATTTCTCGTAGGCTTCAACTAGCAGAATCTGGCCAAGTCGATCACCGGTGACCTCACCGTAGGTCGGCGAAGAGATCGGCCCGATGGCATTGAGCACCGCGGCGATAGCACTTAGGTCGATAGTGATGACACCATCAACGGCCGGGTAATCCCCGCCAATCCACGCCCCCGACATCTCGCGTGCGGAATATAAGAGTGACGGATGGGTGTTAGCAACCACCATCGGCGCGTTACGCGGGTTGATCGGGAAGAACGGATTACCCGCGGGCCCCCACCAGGTGACCGGGGCATTTAGCGGTGGATACAGCTGGGTACTCGTTTGCCCCTTGATCGGGATCGAGATGCGGCCGTTGTCGAACTCGACGAGCACCAATGTCAAGGGTGCACCGCCGGAGGCTCGCATTTCGGCCTGGTTGCCGATGGCGATGAGATAGCGCTTGGGCGCATTGGCGCCGAGGGCATCGGGTAGCAGCGGCGCCAGATCAACAAGGGCACTGATTGCCCGCTGCACCGGCTTGACTTCCTTGAGTGCTTTCTCCTGCACCGTGGCAAGGATTCCGGCGGCCGGCCCGCTGGTGTCGACCAACTTCAACTGCTTAACGGCGTCATTGATGTCGGTGTCAACCGCGGCGACCCGCGGCGGTAGTTGTCTAAGTAACTCGATGTCGATCGCACCATCACTGAAAATCTTCGCGCCCCCGCTTTGCCCCGACAGATCACCAAAGATCGCGAGTAGTTCACCCGTACCGGTGGTGACGTCATCGGTAGCGATGGCCAATACTCGCCAGTTGGCAACAGCGGTATCTAAGCCCGGCAGGGTGCCAATCAAATCCAATTGCGCAGCCCCAGCCGATGAGCTGACCCGATCCGCGGCGGTCTGCACCTCGTCAAAGTTGGCCAACGCCGATTGGTAGTCGCCGGTGGTGAGTTGGTCGACCGCCGCCGTCAGACTCGTCTGAAAACTTCGGGCGCCGAGGGCAACTGAAACCAGCGACGACATCAGGCCGATCTGCAACCAGAGCACGAATCCGCCGACGAGGGCCACGACCACTAGGCCGAGCAGGACAAAAGGCCTTGGGCGTGACACTAGATGAGTATAAGAAGGTGAGGTAGGTAGGCGCACCCAACTAGTAGGCGCCGTGACCAATCAGAACGACTTTGACCGTCTTGGCGACAATTACTAGGTCCAGGGCCGGTGACCAGTGCTCGACGTAGTCAAGATCCATGCGCATGCGCTCATCCCACTCAACCTGCTTGCGCCCGGACACCTGCCAGAGCCCGGTTAGGCCCGGCTTAGTGAGGTGTCGGCGGTGGTCGGCGTCACCAAATAGCGGCAACTCGGCAACTAGGACCGGCCGTGGGCCAACAAGTGACATCGTGCCACCGATTACGTTGACGATCTGCGGCATCTCATCAATCGACCAACGGCGCAGCACGCGACCAAATGGGGTGATGCGCGGATCATGCTTATAACGATCAATGATCGAGGCATCGGGTGCACCGATTACCGCTTCGCGCTCTTTGTCCGCGCCCACTCGCATGGTGCGGAACTTCGCGACGGTGATGACGCCCCCGCCGCGGCCGATGCGCTCTTGGAAATAGAACATCGGGCCACGACTTGTCAACTTGGTGCCGATGCCAGCAACGATCATGAATGGCAGGAAGATGATGAAGAGCAAAACACCTGCAACGATGTCAAGGCTACGTTTGATCGCCCGCTTCGGGCCGGTTAGGTGCGGCTCATCAAGATGCAGCAACGGTAGGTCAGCGGCCATTCGCATTGTCACGCGCGGGCCGGCAACGTCACCGACCGCTGGTGCAACAAGCAGGTCAACGCGCGGGCCTTCCAGGCGCCACGACAACCGCTGCACAACCTGATGGCCTAAGGCCGGGGAGCCAGCAACCGCAACGGTGTCGGCGTCCTCGAGGGCGATTCGGGTCATGACTTCATCGAGCCATCTATCCAGACCGGCATCATCTACATCCGCCGGCGGCTCATCGATGACATCAACGACGGTGAAGCCGGCCACTGGATCCCGATCGAGCATGTCGACGATCTCGGATTTCTGCGGCTCGGCGCCGACCACGATGGTGCGATGCAGGAAGTGGCCGTAGCGGCGTTCATGGCGCAGCCACGAACGCAGCACCCAGCGCACGATCAATAGCAATATCAATCCGGTGACAAAAGTGATCAGGACGAAGCCACGCGAGAGATCTATCTTGAACGCGAACACCACGACCGCGACCGCACCGAAAACGGTGGCGGTAGCGGAGACCACGCGCTTGAATTCCTCGGAGCCGACACCGAGCACGCGGGTGTCGTACGCACCACGAAGTACCAAGACACCAACCCACGCGAGGATCACGATAACAACAAGTGAGACATAGGTCGGATCATTGATCTCGACGTTGAAGGGGATGGCCCAGCGCAAGATGAAGCCGGTGATGCCGGCCAAAGTCACGGCCAGAACATCCAAGATGAAGACCCGGATGGCGTAGACGCGCAGTGGGTCGCGGCGCAGATGCGGACGATCGCGGTGGGAGTGGGCTTCGGACCAGCCGATCCGGGCCGGGGTCACTTGGCCACCTGTTGCGCCAGTCGCCGCTACCGGAGTCGCGGCTACCGGAGTCGCGGCTACCGGTGAATCTTCGATCGCCACCCGCCACCTCCTCCAACTAGCCAAGCCCCCACGGTACCAGCGAAAAGCCCCCGAACCTTTGGGTGCAGGGGCTTTTCGGCTGACTTACCGGCCTATTGCAGGTAGAGCCGTACCGGGATTTCGGTCAGGGTGATCGCCGCAGCTGCCGCCGACTCCTGGCAATTGGCCAGCGGGTCGCAGACCAATTGGGTGCCAGCGGGGGCGGTGTAAGCCACCTCACCCGTCTGGGCCCAAGCCACCACCGACTTTTGCCCATCCCGGGAGAAGTTGCAGGTGACGGCGCCACCGGCTTCGTCACACCCATCGAACTTCGAGCCGATCACCCAGTTCTCCAGGGCAAAGAACCCCTGCTCGGCGTCGGTACCCGGGTACGCCTGAATACCAAGTAGGGCAATTGGCCGTAGCGACCAGATATACCAGTACGAACGGGCAATTCCGTATCGCAGATCGTCGATGTAGGTGCGCACCACCCAGCCCGCCGCCTTGGCTCCGGTGATCTCAGTTTTCGGGATCGGCCCCGGGCCGGCCAAACCGTAGTTGAGTTCGGTATCCCAAAGTGGCATGTCAGCCGGCGCACCTGCTGCCGTGACCGCCTTCTTGACGATGTCAATCAATGCACCGCGCGCGACGGGATCACCCTCACCGGTTGGATACGTATGAATTGCGAGTACGTCAACCGGCCACTGCTTGGCCGCGAGTGCTTTTAGGTAAGCGGGGTAGAACTTGTCGTACGCTTTGGTCAACCGCAGTGCTGGCGAAGCCGACACCACGGTGGCCGCAGGATCGATCTCTTTGATGATCTTGTAGGCGCGCGCAGTGAGCTCGGCCATCTCTTCTGGGGTGCCGCTGAAGAAGTCTGCGAGATTGGCTTCATTCCAGATCTCGTAACTGGTGATTCGACCCTTGTAACGCGAAACGACCGCGGTGACCCAGTTATCCCAATCCGCAAAATCCTTCGGTGCGCTGTTCGCGCCCGGGTAGGGCGGATAGACAGTGTCGGTGAAGTCGCGCGCTGCCCACTCTGGGGTGGTGCCGAGCACCAGCATGATGTCCTTCATGCCTTTGGCTTCGGCGTTGTTCAGCGCACCTTCAAGGTTGTCCCACTTGTACTTGCCTTTTTCTAGTTCGATCTGTGACCACGCGGTGCCGTTATCCCAAAGCCGCAGCGCGCCAAATGGCGCCGAAGCCCACGCTTCACCTTCAACTCCTTCAATATGCATACCAACCAAAGTTGGCTGCACGGCGTCGGCTGCGATTGATGGTGCCGCAGAAGGTGCCGCCGAGGTAGGCGTCGGGTTAGCGGCCCCACCGCACGCTGATAGCGCGAGTGCTGATGTGGCGATCAGTGCTGAAACTAGAACTAGCTTGCTGCGCCGAACCATGTAGGCATACTTCCAATCGTTACCGGGGTGCCCGCGACCACTGCGGTCGTGACTCCTGCTGCTGTCTGCTGAACGGTAGCCCCTGCGGGCACCGTGAAGGAACCGGAGCCGGTGCTCGCCCACGCCACCGTGGTGATAACGCCCGCTTTATTGATTGAGCAGGTATTAACAGCCGCGGTGGTGCAGTTGACATCGCCGCCGACCAGCCAGTTATAGGTGTTCTGGTAGCCGATTGCCGGTGCGGAGCCGGCGATCATGTTGATGCCTAGCAAGGTCGTTGGCGCGTACCAGTAGTACCAGTAGGCGCGCTGCACACCAAGGCGGGCATCGTCAAGATAAGTCTGGGAAACCCAAGCCGCGGCATCGTCACCAACAATGGAAACGTGGGGAACGGAACCTGGGCCGGCCAAGCCGTAATTGATCTCGGTATCCCAAAGGGGTTTCGCCGGTGCACCGGCTTTGGCCAGTGCTGCTTGCACGGTCACGATGGAACTCGCGCGAGTGGCCGGGGTGCCGGTGCCGTCTGGATAAAGATGGACGGAGTAAACGTCAACCGGCCAACCGCGCTTCTTCAAGCCCTTTAAGTAGGCCGGGAAGAACTTGTCGAAAGCGGAAGTCAACCGGACGGTGCTGCTCGCCGCCACCACCTTTGCGGTCGGATCGTATTTACGAATGATGGTGTACGCCTGCTTGGTCAAATCGGCCATCTGATCCGGGGTGCCTTGCCAGAAAGTCGAAAGATTGGCCTCATTCCAAATCTGGTATGCGTCAATCGAGGCGCCGTAGCGCTTGACGACACTTGTTACCCAGTCCTTCCAGAGCTTCGAACTCGACGGCATCGAGGCCGCGCCCTTGTTCGGGTAGGTACCCTGCTTGGTGTTGCTTGCGGCCCACTTCGGGGTTGATCCGAGCACATAAAGAATGCTGGCGCCCTCGGCGTTCGCGCGTTGGATTGACGCATCCAAGCCGTTCCACCAATACTTCTTCGAGGTCTGCTGAACCAAGCCCCACGACACCCCCGAATCCCACAGTCGGATGGCCCCGTAGTTGACAGTCGGGTCACCCCCGGTGGAGATATTGGGTACGTGCATACCAAAACTGGTGTCGTCGATTACGACAGCACTTGCGGCCGGCGCGATGGCGGCGGAGCCAGCGACAACGGCCAAGCTCACAAGGGCAGCGATAAGGGCACGGCGCATATTTGAACCTTTCGGCGGTGAGGGCTTCGGCCCATCGGCTGGGCTCACAAGACTCTAGCCCAGCAAGACGCTTTGGCTCGGGAGGACATCCGCGCGGCCCCGCCTGTTAACCGGCCGTCCGCGCACTGGCCACCCAGACTACGACGCGGCCCCCCGGCGCAGGCTGAAAGTCACCGTCGCCTGGCAGTTCTCGATTACCTGATTGGTGCTGGAGTCAATCCCGATCGCGGTGGCGTCAATGCTTGCTGTGCCCCGGCCATTTGAGCCCAACACGCCGGTCAGCCTGGCCGCCCCCTCCCGTCCATTGGAATCACCCCGGAGGATCATCGTGAACCGGTTGCGGTTCAAGGTCGCCGATCCGCTGACGTAATCGAAGGCGCGGTCGGAAAAAGTTCCATCGCCGGTATCAGTGCACGACATGATGAACTGGACGTTCTTCAAAGTGACCCGACCACCTCGTGCCGATAACAAGATGGTCGCCGGCCCCAGATCATTACTACCGGTGCCACCCCACAATTGGGTAGCAGCGGTCGGTCGTGAATTGGAATCTTGGGTTGGTGTCACCGCCGCCGCCGGGCCTACGGTTGCCACAACCAGTGCGGTTACCAGTGCGGTTGCCAGTGCGGTGAACAGCGTCGAAACCACGGTGATCTTGATGACCGACCTCCCCCTATTGCGTACGTGAAGATCCCACTAACCGGGCTCACTGTCAACTAGTTGGTGATTTTACCGGCATTATCGTGCCGGTTTAGCCAGCGGGAGGACAAGGCCTTCATGGAGTTTGCGGATTCGATTAGCCTGCCCGAACTCGCGGCCAAGCGGGCGATCGATGAAATGCTGATAGCCACGGAACCTGCTCTGGAAGTCTTCACCAGGAACGTCGAAGCATTCACCGGCCCGCGAAA
>CAJBZP010000019.1 GCA_903960135.1 uncultured Actinomycetes bacterium
CCGCGGTGGCCGCGGGCATGGCATTTATTCCTGATAAGAAGGTCGATACTCCTCGACCCATGGTCGCATTTTTACAGGGAACCACAGGTCAAGGTGATGCTTGTGCTCCGTCGCGATCAGATGATCCGCTCCACGAGATTCGCAATTTCCTTCCTGAGGCAATGGCCCAAGGCTGGGCCGTGGTCGCTCCCGACGAATACGGTGTGGGAACGCAGGGGGTTCAGCTGTATCTGATCAAGGAACAAGAAGTACGCGACACCGTCAACAGCATTCGCGCCCTTAGATCACTTCCTGATGCCTTGACGGGCAATGACTTTGCTGTTTATGGGTATTCCCAAGGTGGGCACTCCGCATTATGGACGGGCCACCTCAGCAAGCAGTTCGCTCCCGAGCTAGACCTCGTGGGAGTTGCCGCCGCAGCTCCCGCTGCAGACTTGACGGCAATCATTGATCGTCAATGGGATTCGGTCGTGGGCTGGGGCATCGGAGCAGATGTCACACGTTCGTGGTCAATTGCGTATCCGGATCTCCCGGTTGATCCCTTTCTCACTGACGCGGCGCGAGACAACTTTGAGCGAATAGCCGAAAATTGCACCTTCGGCTCTTTCATCGAAGGCACGATCCGCCACGACATATTCAGGCAAGATTTTTTCGCGGACAACCCAGCGGACAATCCCCTGTGGGCGCAAGCACTGATAGAGCAGACACCACCGCCGTATTCGGCAGCGGTGCCGATCATGCTGGTTCAAGGGACGGCTGATGAAATAGTTTTAGCCGGCCCCAATGCCAACCTGCAGGAATCATGGTGCGCTGCCGGTTCCACCGTCAATGCCCTATGGCTTGAGGGGGTGGATCACCTTAATGTCGCTGCCTTGGCTGGCCCCGCCGTGGCAGGGTGGATTGCGGATCGATTTGCTGGGCTAACCGCGCCAAATACCTGCAGTGTCCCGCCACCGTGGAGTTTGATAACTGTGGAGTGACCCCAATTACCAGGTTAGCGAAAGCCGGGCAGGTAAGGCGCCGGCAAGGAAAACGCGCTCTTCGGCCCACAAAGGTTGCCCATGCCACACTCTTGACATGAAAGGCTATGAATGAATCGCAATACGACTCCATATGCGGAGCTGTGAATACGAAGGAGTTGCGTTGTGTTGACGTTGCAGTCATTGGCGCAGGCATAAGTGGACTTGCAGTTGCCGACCAATTGATCCGTGCAGGCCTATCGGTCAGTGTCCTCGAAGCGCGAGCTCGTGTAGGCGGGCGACTACTTGGCTCACCCCTTGATCTAGGCGCCTCGTGGTTTTGGCCCGGGGAGCATCGCGTTATGGCGCTGACCCAGCGGCTCGCAATCGAAACATTTGAGCAGTATCGAACCGGTGACGCACTTATTGACGATATCGCCGGCTTACAGCGTTATCCGGGTAATCCGATTGATGTTCCTTCGTATCGGATCGCCGGTGGCACGTCTGCGCTGGCGGCTGCCCTCACCGCAGAGTTACCGCCTGGAACCCTTCATCTACAGCAGCCGGTGCATGAGATAACTTCCGATCTCCACGTTGCAACTCGCGAGCACCGGTGGCAAGCGCATCATGTAGTTATTGCGCTACCACCCGCATTAGCTGTCCATTCGATTACGCTGCCGCCTGAACTCCCGACGGACCTGATTGATGTTGCTGCGCGAACTCCAGTGTGGATGGGAGATTCGGTTAAAGTTGTCGCGCACTTTAAGGAGCCGTTCTGGCGCCGCGATGGATTAGCTGGCGCTGCCATGAGCCGGCGCGGCCCACTCACTGAATTGCATGACATGTCGGGTCCAGCTGGTGAGCCTGCCGCTTTGTTCGGATTCGCGCGTGCTGCGTCCATGCATGCCGACATCGAAAGAGATATTCGCGATCAACTTATTCGAATGTTCGGAAAGCAAGCACCGGAACCCATCGAGGTACTGATCCAAGATTGGAGCAGGGAGCAGTGGACCGTGCCACCTGACACCTACGGCCTCCCGGATTACGCGAAGTTTGGTCACCCGATGTATCAGCAACCCGCGTTGGCAGGTCGACTGCACTGGTCCTCTACTGAGACAGCACCAAGCTATGCCGGCCACATTGAGGGAGCCTTGGCAGCGGCTGAGCGAACCGTGACTTCGATATTGGGCAATTGCGCCGCCACGACTTAGGCGAGCATGCGTCAGGATTGCCCTGACGCCCTGCGATCACTACGAACTTGGCGCCGAAGTTGTGCCGCTGCGCTACGCCGCCGGCGTGCCCGGGGCGACTTCCTTGTTGTATTGCGACAGTGGAACCAGGCACTGGGCTTCGCGCCGGCCTTCCTTCCAACCGCGCTCGGTCGGCCAGATCCCCCACCAACTGGGGAAACTCGAACCGCCGTTGTAGCGCTTACCTAATTTCGCACAGAGTGTTCTCGTTCGCTTCTCGACGTTGCTGGTGCCCGGGAATTTAGTCCCCGGGCCACCGAGATCCCGGGCTTCGACCATGATCCAGTTCTTCTTGGGATCGGTGCACGGGTAGCTCTCGGTGTTACGGGCATTGGGCTGGGCCGGCGTGCAGAAATTGAAGTAGTCGACGCCGCTGGCGGTGACAAAATCCGCAGCCCGGGTAGTCAGGTCGGTGAGCTTCAAACCGGTTTTCAGCACGGCATCGCAGCGCACCCAACGCTCACCGGCGGCCCAGCCCGCATCGGTGGGGAACAGGGCAACGGAGAGCCAGCGGCTGGGCAGGGTGCGATCTGGAATCGCGGCGGAAGTCAGTGCGACATAGGCATTTAGGGTTTTGGTATCGCAGGCGGTCGTGGCGGCGAGTCGGGCTCCCTGCGTGGCCTTGGCGGGTGGGCCGAAGTCGGCCTTAAGGCTGCCGGTCCAATAGGTCTCGGCGGTATGCGAGGTGGTGCAGGCGACCGCGGCCGCCGCCGAAGAGATCCCATCGCGAACCGCGATCGGATAGTTGTAACACGCACCGATGCTCGGGGCGGCCGCGGCGGGGGCCTGCAGCCCGGCAGTAAGCAGACCCGTTGCGAGCAGGCTCACCGCGAACGCACTTGATCCGGTGCGCCGGACAACCCCCCGGGGGCTGGGACGAGCGTGACGCATGTGACTCCTGTGGTTGTCGTTCTGGTGCCCCCCCCACTGTAATGACCCACTAACCCGGTTTGGGTTGTCCGTAGCCCGGCGCCCCGGCACACTTGGACCCATGCCTACTATCAGTGTGATCGCCCTGAAGGGCGGCGTCGGAAAAACCTCCGTGGTACTAGGGCTGGCAAGTGCCGCCACCGTACGCGGGCTCGCGACCTTGGTCGTCGATCTTGACCCCCAGGGCAATGCCACCTCCTTATTGTCAACACATGCCCGCAAGACCACGGTGGCCGATGTGCTCGCCCACCCGACCAAGGAGACCGTTGAGGCAGCCTTGACCGCCTGCGACTGGGAACTGGCCCCCGGCGAGGTCGATGTGCTGCCCAGCCACCCGAACATCATCCGCTTTGACTCCTGGAGTGGCGGCACCTTGCGGCCAAAGTTGGCGCGCGCGCTTTCGCACCTAACCGGCTATGACCTCACCCTCATCGACTGCCCGCCATCCCTTGGCGCGCTGACCCGCGAGGCACTGGCCGCTTCTGACTTCGCACTTGTCGTTACCACGCCGACTTTCTTCGGCTCCCAAGGTGTTGAGCGCGCCGTTGCCGAGGTCGAGGAGATCCGAAAGAGCGTAAACCCGAACCTGAAGTTGGCCGGCATCGTTGTTAACCGAGTGCGCTCGACGGCCGAGGAACATGAGTACCGCAAGCAGGAGTTGACCGACATCTACGGCCGCGTCACGTTGATGAAGCCGGTCATTCCCGAGCGCATTGCGGTGCAGCAGGCGGAGGGCACCGGGATGCCGGTGCATCGCATCCGCACCGCCGGTGGCCGCGAGGTCGCTGATATTTTCGACGGCTACTTGACCACGTTGCTGCGTAAGAATTAGTTGCCAAAGCGGTTGAAACACGCATAGCCGGCGGGCAGTGAGTCAAGTGTCACATGCCCGTTTGACGCCGTTTCAGTAGTCCGAAAGGACAATAAGGTGAGCCTGGCCCTAGGGTGGCGACCGTGAGAATCCTCGTGCCAAGTGAGACCAGACCCGGTGAGCACCGAGTAGCGATTGTCCCGCAGGTGGTCGCCAAGTTCACCGCATTGGGCTTTGAAGTCCATGTTCAAAGCGGTGCCGGACGCCACGCCTTTGCTAGCGACGACGCCTATCGGGCCGCTGGCGCGACCGTGATCGATGACGACCATCTGGCTGGCGCCTTTGACAGCGCCGACGTAATTGCGACCGTGCGCCCACTTGACTATTCGCGCGCTTCCAGGCTGCGCAAGGGCACCGTCACCGTTTCATTTCTTTCGCCAATTGGCGATCTCGAGACAATCCGCGGCTTACGCGATGCTGGCGCGACCGGGCTTTCCTTTGATGTCTTGCCGCGCATCTCGCGGGCGCAGTCGATGGACGCTTTGAGTTCACAGGCCCTCGTCACCGGCTATCGCGCGGCACTTGTCGGCGCGGATCGGTTGCCCTCATTCTTCCCGCTGTTCATGACGGCTGCGGGCACGATTTCGCCGGCGAAGGTGCTGGTACTCGGTGCTGGTGTCGCGGGGCTGCAGGCGATAGCCACCGCCAAGCGCCTGGGCGCCAAAGTTTCCGCCTATGACGTGCGCCCGGCCAGTGCCGATGAAGTTAAATCGATGGGCGCAACTTTCGTGACCTTGGATCTGGAGGCTCTGGAAGGCGCCGGCGGCTACGCGCGGGAGATGACCGAGGATCGCGCCGATCGCCAACGCGAGCTTCTTGCCCCGTTTGTCGCAGCAGCCGATGTGCTGATCACGACAGCGGCGGTTCCCGGCCGGCAAGCACCACTACTCGTCACCCGCGCGATGGTCGAAGGCATGAAGCCAGGTTCGGTGGTAGTTGACCTAGCTAGCGAGACCGGCGGCAACGTGGAAGGCTCGATGCCGGGCGAGGAGATCAAGTTCGGTGAAGTCTTGGTTTGGGGTGCCAAGGATGTCGCCAGCCAGATGCCAGTGCACGCCTCGCAACTTTATTCGATGAACATCATGGCGCTGCTCACCCTGACAGTAAATGAGGGCGCAGTTTTTGTTGACCCAGAAGATGAAGTTTTAGCCGGCTGCGCCGTCGTCATTGACGGAGTAGTCCGCAATCAAGCGGCGCTGGACGCGCTCGGTGGAGGTTCATAAGCATGGATGGCGTTGCTCTCCTCACCATCTTCATCCTGAGTATTTTCGTCGGGTTTGAAGTTGTCTCCAAAGTCTCAACGGTGCTTCACACCCCGTTGATGTCGGGCGCGAACGCCATCCATGGCATCGTGCTGATCGGCGGCATTACCGTCACCGGTTCGGCCACTAACCCTCTTGAGATCACCCTGGGCGTGATCGCCATTCTGCTCGGTGCAATCAACCTCGTCGGTGGCTTCGTTGTCACCGACCGCATGCTTGAGATGTTCAAGCCGAAGAAACCAGTTGCCCGATCCGATGATGGCGGTGCCGCATGACACCGACGTGGGTGCAGTTGGCGAACCTACTCGCAGCAGTGCTATTCATTTTTGCGCTTAAGGGATTGTCTTCACCGAAGAGTGCACGCAACGGCAACCTGCTCGGTGCCGCAGGCGCTCTGCTCGCAACCGCCGTACTTTTCGTAAGCGGTATTCCGCTGGCCAATATCTTGTTGATCCTTGCCGCGGTACTCGTCGGTAGTGCAATCGGCTGGATCTCGGCGCGCAAGGTCCAGATGACCCAGATGCCTCAATTGGTGGCGCTTTTCAACGGCGTTGGTGGCGGAGCCGCTGCCCTCGTGGCCGTCATTGAATATCTTGAAGTTGGTGGCGAGAACAAAATCTCGCTGGCCGCGACTGTTTTCACGGTTGTCATCGGCTCCGTCTCGTTTAGCGGATCGATCATCACCTTCTTGAAGTTGCAAGAGCTGATGACTTCCCGTCCGGTGATTATTCCCGCCGGTAAGTGGGTGACGATGCTCGTGGCAGCGTTAACCGTCGTAGGTGCCGTGTGGTTGGTCATCAGCCCGCAGATCTGGCTGCTGGTCGCCCTGCTCGTGCTGTCGCTGATTTTCGGCATGCTCTTCGTGCTGCCTGTTGGCGGCGCCGATGTGCCGATCGTTATCTCACTGCTGAACGCATTCACCGGTTTGTCGGTTGCGGCATCGGGGTATGTGCTCAACAACGTCTTGCTGATCATCGCCGGCACCTTGGTAGGCGCCTCGGGCACGCTCTTGACCAAGGAAATGGCCAAGGCTATGGGTCGCCCGATTACCTCGACCTTGTTCGGCGCCTTCAATGGCACCACCGCGGGCAACACCTCGACCGGTGGTGATCGTCCGGTGCGCTCTGGTGGCCCAAATGATGTTGCGATCATGCTTGGCTTTGCGAACAAGGTGATCTTGGTCCCCGGTTACGGTTTGGCCGTGGCCCAAGCCCAGGGCACCTTACGCGAACTTGCCGATCTGCTCGCCGCGCGTGGGGTCGAAGTCGATTACGCAATTCACCCTGTCGCCGGCCGCATGCCCGGGCACATGAACGTGCTACTCGCCGAGGCGAGTGTGCCCTATGAGCAGTTGAAGGAAATGGACGAGATCAATCCGGAGTTCGCGTCAACCGATGTCGTACTCGTAGTCGGCGCCAATGATGTCGTGAACCCGGCTGCACGCACCGATAAGTCGGCACCGATCTACGGTATGCCGATCCTCAACGTGGATCAAGCCCAGCAGGTGGTGTTCTTGAAGCGGTCGATGCGCCCTGGCTTCGCCGGCATTGAGAACGAGATTCTTTATGACCAAAAGACAATGCTGCTCTTTGGTGACGCCAAGGATTCCTTGAACAAGGTGGTTTCGTCGCTGAAGAACCTGTAGTCGACAGCGGCCGCCCGCACGGCTGGGGTTACGGGGCCGATGGAGTGCAGTTTGGTTAGACAACTCCGTAAAGGCGGTCACCGGCATCGCCGAGCCCAGGCACGATGTAGCCCTTCTCATTTAGATGGGAATCCAAGGCGGCAGTTACTACCGTGACTTCGACATCGCGATCGTTGTAGGCATCCTCGAGGCGTTTGACGCCTTCGGGCGCCGCCAGTAGGCAAATAGCCGTGACGTCGCGGGCACCACGTTCGAGCAAGAGATCGATGGCCGCCACCAAGGTGCCGCCGGTGGCGAGCATCGGGTCGAGCACGAACACCTGGCGGTTGGCGAGGTGGTGCGGCAGGCGATCGGCGTAGGTGGTGGCGAGCAGTGAATCCTCATCGCGGACCATGCCCAAGAATCCAACTTCGGCCGTGGGCATCAACTTGACCATGCCGTTGAGCATGCCAAGGCCGGCGCGCAGGATCGGTACCACTAGGGGCCGCGGGTCGGCCATTTCGACGCCCATGCAATCGGCTACCGGTGTTGAGATGGCAACCGGCTGAATGCGCAGGGTCTCGGTGGCCTCGTAGGCCAATAAGGTGACCAACTCCTCGGCCAGTAGGCGGAAAGTGGCCGACGACGTCTCCGACCGACGCAGCCTGGTTAGCTTGTGGGCAACGAGGGGATGGTCGATGACGAGGGTGCGCATAGCGCCGAGAGTAGTGGTCGCCCGGCGGTGAAGATACCCGGCGTGCCACCATCTACCCATGGGAACCCAGCAGGTGGAGGCCGACTCGATTGACTTTGCGGTTGCTATCTGGCGCGAGGAGGGCCAGTGGCTGGCTTCGGCGCTGCCGGCGCGTGTGGCCACCTCGATGGATGAGCTCACCAAGGCGCTGCGGCAACTGCCGGGTGAGGGTGGGGTATTTGGGTTCGTTGGCGTTGTCGATGAATACTTCATTGTGGTGCGCGAGGTTGCCGGCTCCGCCCGCGCGATGATCAGTGATGGCGCGGCGATTTTGGACTGGGTGCTTGCTGAGGAAGCTGCCGACGTCATCGGACTTGATATTGACGACGATGACCTTGAGGATTTCGAGCCGGTTGGCGACATGAGCATTTTCGCCGACTTCGGACTTGACGAGGATGAGCTTGGCTTACTTTGCCGCGATGAAGATCTTTACCCGGATCAGCAGATCAAGGCGATTGCCAAGCGGCTCGGATTTAGTCAGCAATTGAAATCAGTGTTGCGCGCGAACTAATGCACTTTCTAGAGTCAGATATCGACCTGATGAAAGCTGCCATGGCCTGCGCACGGTCGGCGATAGCTTCCGGTGACATTCCGATCGGTGCCCTGGTCGTCGATTCAACGGGTCGAGTCATAGCCAAAGCGCACAACAGTCGCGAGGCCTTGACTGACCCAACTGCGCACGCAGAGGTTCTTGCGTTGCGCGCAGCGGCCCTTGAGCTTGGGAGTTGGCGACTTACCGGCTGCACTTTGGTGGTGACCATGGAGCCGTGCCCGATGTGCGCGGGGGCGGTTGTCATGTCACGGGTGGACCGGCTTGTTTTTGGTGCCTGGAACCTTGAGTACGGAGCCGCCGGCTCCAACTGGGATTTAGTGCGAGACCGTCGCCTGAACCACCGACCCGAGGTAGTAGGTGGAGTTATGGCGCAGGAATGTGGCACGCTAGTGCGCGGGTTCTTAGCCCCACAACGTTTGCAGCAGGAGGCCTGATGAGCTACCGAGAGAGCTCGATAACTCGCCGTCCAACGCCGCGGCGTCGGGTGCCGATCTGGCGACTGCTGATCATCATCTTGATCGGCATTATCGTGCTGTTCGCTATCGGGTTTGGTGTGTCGATGATCTTCCGAGGTGGTGATACCCCGCAGGCCGACCCGGTGCAAAGTGCAATGTCGGAACCACTGCCCTGTGAAACCACGATGGTCAATCCGGCCGAGGTGCTACCCGTCAGCAGCAAGGTCAAGGTGTCGGTCTACAACTCAACGAACAAGATCGGGTTAGCGGGCGACACCGCCAAAGTTCTTAAGGCCCGCGGGTTCCTCATCAATGAGGTTGGCAACGACCCGATGAGCAAGAATGTTCAAGGTGTTGCTGAAATCCGCTACGGCCCGAAAGGAGCCGCCCGTGCGCAATTGCTCGCCTTCCACTTTCCGGGTGCAATCCTCGTTCAAGATAATCGCTCCGGAAAAATCGTTGACGTAGCCGTGGGAGCAGCTTTCACCAAGCTAGAAGGCGAGGCCCAGATCGCGGCAGCGATGGCGTCACCATCGCCATCAACATCTGGCCCCGGCTGCTCGAGTGAGCCTGGTGCCGAAATCTCGCCTTCACCCAGCGCCACTTGATTGAATTCGCGCTCTCTTAACTGATTCCGTGGTTTTCACTTTGACATCACCGTAAGGTGGTGGACTCATTGGAGGTGGCACAGTGCGTTGGGTAACTAGGGGTCTTGCGACCGTTCTCTGCGTCGGCCTAATCGCGGTGCCAGCGGCGCAGGCCGATGACCAAGACAGCCAGAGCCAGTCGTCGCGGGAGCCGGTTATGGTCTCGGTGCCGATCCGGACGATGAACACCCCCGACAGCAGCGGCCAAAACGGCATCTTGCTGGTCCGCGTGGGTCGCGCCGCGCCCATCTCGGTCATGGTTGATACCGGCATCGTGGGTCTGGTGCTTTTCGGGAGGCCCACCGGCGTGAAACCGACGGCTAAGCGCAACACCACCACGATTCACGGTGTCAAGATCCCGGGCGCGATCGTCACCGCACCCGTCACGATAGGTGGAGTCACCACGACCCAACCGGTGGCGATTACCCTCGTCAACACGGATAACCCCTACATCCAGCAGTGGAAGAACCG
>CAJBZP010000020.1 GCA_903960135.1 uncultured Actinomycetes bacterium
CACCACCACGATTCACGGTGTCAAGATCCCGGGCGCGATCGTCACCGCACCCGTCACGATAGGTGGAGTCACCACGACCCAACCGGTGGCGATTACCCTCGTCAACACGGATAACCCCTACATCCAGCAGTGGAAGAACCGTGGTATCTCCGGAATCATCGGTCTTGGTACCGGCGACGGCGGCAACATGACAAACATCTTGAAGTCCATGCCCGGTGCGCTTGGGCTGCGTTGGAGTATCCATTTCAACCGCAATATCGGCACCCCAATTGGCCGCCCAGGGGCCTTAATACTCGGTGCCGAGCCGCCGGTTGACCCAACGATGGCTTTCAAATTGCCATACGTGAGCCAAGACATCAACGGGGCTTTGAATTGGGATGATCATCAGGCAACTGGTTGCTGGAAATTCGCAGTGTTACGCGAGCAGTGTGTACCAACTTGGTTCGACTCAGGCTTTACGTTGATGCGAGTGATCGGCCGAAACTTCGCCCGGGTTCCCCATGCGAGCACGAACCTGGTAAGACCCGGAACAAGGGTCAAACTCGCCGCAGGGGGCAGTGCTTATTACGGGCATGAGTTTATCGCCGGAGATACCGGCTCACGCAATCGAGTGCGCTTGATTCCTAAGGGTCAAGCAACTATTAACACTGGAAATTCCTTCTACTTTGACTACACCCTCACTTATGACTTAGTGGTGGGCACGGTGTCGCTGCACGACTCCACCTTGAAAGGTAACTAGTTAAATGTCAGAGAACAACAAGCCGCACCTCAGTCGTCGCAAGTTCCTGCAGGCCACGAGTGTGGCCGGTGTTACTGCAGCAGGAATGGCCGCAGCCAGTCGCTCGACGGCGCAGGCCGCCCCGCTGCCCAAGTTTAAGCCGCGCGGCCGGTTGAAGCGGCGCCCCAACTTCTTGATTGTCATGATGGATGAGCAGCGCGCAGCGCCGTTCTACGAGTCACCGGAACTGCAGCTTTGGCGCCTTCAGAACTTGGCCACTCAGAACTTTCTGCGTCGTAATTCCTTTGAGTTCACCCACCATCATGTGATGTCGGTGGCCTGCCAGCCGAGCCGGGCCTCCATCTACACCGGGCAGTACCCGTCCCTTCACGGCGTCGCGCAGACTTCGGGCGCGGCCAAGTCCGCAATTGAGGAGGATCTCTTCTGGCTCGACCCCACGACGGTGCCGACTTTGGGTAACTGGTTTCGGGCAGCCGGGTACGACACTTACTGGAAGGGCAAGTGGCATATCTCCGATGCGGATCTTTATCAGGCCGGTTCCTACAATCCGTTGCCGTCATATAACAATTTGGGTGGCAGGGATCGATACCTTGAGGACATCTACCTAGAGGCCGAGCGACTTGACCGGTACGGCTTCACCGGTTTCATCGGCCCCGAGCCCCACGGTAGTAACCCGCTTAACTCCGGGTCCTCTGGGCCAGGCGGCCGGGGCCGCGACGAGGTTTATGCCGAACTGGGCTCGGAGCAGCTACAACGTTTGCGCCGCACCGACAAGCCATGGCTGTTGGTTACGTCCTTCGTCAACCCGCACGACATCACCGTGTGGGGGAGCCTAAGCCTGGCTGGGGATCTCTCCGGCAGCCAAGGCTCCTTCTACCTGGCACAACAGTTGTTGGGCTCCAATGTGCCGCGGAATCTATTTGGCCCGGCCTATACGGCGTCGACCAATGAGGATCTCAGCACCAAGCCGGTGGCGCAGAAGAGCTTCGTGGCGCAATACCCCAAGGCGTTTCAGCCACTGAACAACAACGAGGCGTACCACCGTTTCTATTACCAACTGCAAAAGAATGTCGACGAGCAAATCGGCAAAGTGATCAACACACTGACCGAGGATCGCGAGCAGTATCGCGATACGATCGTTATCTATCTATCCGACCACGGTGAGATGCTTGGGGCCCACGGTGGCATGTTCCAAAAGTGGCACTCGGGCTACGACGAGATGCTGCGCGTCCCGTTCATCTTCCACAACCCCGAGCTCTTCCGCGGTCACGTGACAAGCGATGCCCTGACGAGCCATGCAGATCTCCTTCCGACGATGCTCGGCCTGGCCGGGTTGGACGAACTTTCACTCGGAAGACAGTTGAGCAGTTCGCATACCCAGGTTCGGCGACTGGTTGGCCAAGATCTCTCAGGCATCTTGCTGGGAGAGGAGGATCCGGCGCGGTTGGAGACTAGTCCGGTCTACTTCATGACCGACGATCAGCCTTTCAAGGGCGCCAACGCGGTTTCAGTGGTCGGGTTGCCCTATACCCCGGTCGATCAGCCGAACTGCGTCGAGACCGTCGTCGCCTACCTGCCGACCGGCCCGGGCGGGACAAAAGAGCGATGGAAGTACTCACGTTATTGGGATAACCCGCAGTTCTGGACGACGCCGAATGTGCAAGACGTCATGACGATCGTTGCCGGGATAGTGAACCAGCCGGGCACTAAAGTCGCCACTACGGTGGTGAAGCAGGTCAACCCGACCGGCGGCCAGATCGCACCACCGGCCGATCAGTTCGAGTTGTATAACGCGAGCACTGACCCTGCCGAGTTGACAAACCTTTACGGAAACTCAAGTTACAACGCCCCCCAGCAGGTCATGGCGGCGCTCCTGAACGCCGAGCGCACGGCAAAGCGATTGGCGCCAACGGAGCAGCCTTGGGCTGACGGCACCATGCAGCAGTTCCCATTCGTCCCGAACTAGGAGCGAATGCGATTTCTTAGCTAGGTGATGATTTTGGCGGTGGCGGTGGGATTTGAACCCACGGTGGAGTTTCCCCCACACACGCTTTCGAGGCGTGCTCCTTTGGCCGCTCGGACACGCCACCGCGGAGAACTTTACAAGCGCCGCGCGTACTCGCCGCAATCAGGATGGGGGCAAGCAGGTATTTGCTAGCTGCCTGAGCCCAAGGAGCGGAGGATAGGGGATTTGAACCCCTGAGGGGTTTCCCCCAACCCGCTTTCCAAGCGAGCGCCATAGGCCACTAGGCGAATCCTCCGCTCCGGAGATTACAAGTGCTCGCCCCTGCCGGTGCACGTGGCTACCGGTATTCCCGGCACGGGTGCGACGGCGTTACCCTTGGCGTTGACCCCTCGTGCGGCGTCACCTCGCTGAACCCCCCCAGGGCCGGAAGGCAGCAAGGGCAGGCGGGCTCTGATGGGTGTGCGGGGGGTCCCTGTATCGACCCGCAATTTATCTAGCCTGCAACCGCGAGCCTGGTCATAGTGGGCAGTTAAGGTGGCGCTTGTGTCTATGGCTTTGTATCGCACCTATCGTCCGGCAACCTTGGACGAAGTCGTCGGTCAGGAGCATGTCACCGGCCCGCTGCGCAGAGCTTTGGCCAATGACCGCGTCCATCACGCATATTTGTTCGCCGGTCCACGTGGCTGCGGCAAGACCTCAACCGCGCGCATCATGGCCCGCTCCCTTAACTGCGAGCAGGGTCCAACCCCGGATCCGTGCGGAGTCTGCCAAAGTTGCACCGACCTTGCGGCCAATGGCCCGGGCTCACTTGATGTGATCGAACTTGATGCGGCCAGCCACGGTGGTGTCGACGACACCCGCGATCTGCGCGAGCGCGCGATGTTCGCCCCGGCGTCATCGCGTTACAAGATTTACATCATCGACGAAGCGCATATGGTCTCATCGGCGGGGTTCAACGCCCTGCTTAAGTTGGTTGAAGAGCCGCCGGAGCACGTGCGGTTCATCTTTGCGACCACCGAGGCCGAGAAAGTGCTGCCGACCATCCGGTCGCGCACCCACAACTACACCTTCCGGCTGCTGCCGGTGAAATTACTGCAGGAGCACCTGGCCACCGTCTGCGCAGCCGAAGGCATCTCGGCCGAGCCGGCGGCCTTGGCTTTGGTAGCTCGGGCGGGCGCCGGCAGTGTGCGCGACAGTTTGTCGGTACTTGGCCAGGTCATCTCGGGCAGTGGCCCCGATGGCGTGACCTACGCCGAGGCGGTGTTGCAGTTGGGCATGACCGACGCCACCTTGCTAGATGAAACCGTTGATGCACTAGCTGCTCATGATGGTGCGGCGCTGTTCATCGTCATCGATCGCGTGATGGAGGCCGGCCATGAGCCGCGCCGCTTCGTCACGGACCTTCTCGAGCGGCTGCGCGACCTAATTGTTTTGCAATATGTGCCAGGGGCCGTCGAAACCGGGTTGATCGATGCACCAGATGATCAGGTGGCTCGCGAGATCGAGCAGGCGCGCCTCTTCGGTGCCGCTGAACTCGCGCGTGCTGCTGATGTGGTGAGCGAAACCTTGAGCGCGCTCAAGGGGGCCACCGCGCCGCGCCTGCAACTTGAGTTGATGGCCTCGCGCCTACTCCTGCCCGCGGTCGATGCTGATGAGCGGGGGTTTCTCGCGCGGCTAGACCAACTCGAACGACGCATGTTGACCGGTGAGTTCCAGCAGGTAGTTGCAGCGCAGTCAGGCGCTGCACCAGCCGTTGCAAGTGCATCAGCACCGCCGGCGCGCCCCCGCAAGTTGTCAGAAGTCGCACCATCGACCGGCAAGGCAGCGGCTATTGCTGAGCGGGTGGTTGCTGAGCCGGTGGCTGCCGAGCCGGTTGAAATTGCCGCGGCAAGTGGCGCGGGCTTGCCCGAGCTAAAGTCAATGTGGCCGGCGGTACTTGATGCCGTTAAGGCTTATTCCCGCGTGGCTTGGGTGCTCTTTAGTGTCTCGGCACCGCTGTCGCTCGAAAATGGGGTGCTGGCCGTGGGCCTTGATAACGCGAACAAGATAAACAATGCGCGCGCGAGCGGCCACGATGAGCGCCTGCGGCAAGCAATCCTTGACGTGATGCACCTTGACGTGAAGATTGATGTAGTGCTCGCACCCGATGTGGGTTCGACGGTAACCGCGACTGGCGCGGAGCGCACGGGGCCGCCGGTCGCCGATACCCCGAGCATGGACGACGAGAACATGGACGACGCGGTTGGCGTCGACCTAGCCCTGCGAGAGCTCGGCGCCACCCAAATCGGCGAGATCGAGCACTGACGTGTATGAAGGCGTAGTCCAAGACCTAATCGATGAGTTAGGTCGGCTCCCTGGCGTTGGCCCTAAGAGTGCGCAGCGGATCGCCTTCTATATTCTCGCGAGCGATCCAATTGACGTCGAGCGCTTGGCTCATGCGCTGCGCGAAGTAAAGGACAAGGTGCAGTTCTGCATTGTCTGCGGCAATGTGGCCGAGGAAGATCACTGCCGCATCTGCCGCGACCCAAAGCGCGATCTAACGATCTTGTGTGTTGTTGAAGAATCCAAGGATGTAGTGGCAATCGAGAAGACCCGTGAATTTCGCGGGCGCTATCACGTACTTGGTGGTGCCATCAGCCCAATCGAAGGGATCGGCCCAGATGCGTTGCGGATTCGCGAGCTGATCGCGAGGTTAGCCGATGGCGCTATCACCGAAGTTATTTTGGCTACTGATCCGAACCTAGAAGGTGAAGCCACCGCAACTTACTTAGCGCGGTTGATCACACCCCTTGGTATCGCAGTGTCACGGCTGGCAAGTGGCCTGCCGGTCGGCGGCGACCTTGAGTATGCCGATGAAGTCACCCTAGGTAGGGCCTTTGAAGGTCGGCGCCTCGTGTAAAGGTGTCGCCGAGATTGACCTCGATAACTGGCCACGAAGCCGCAGTTATTAGAATTACGCATTGTGTCCTTGATCGTGCAGAAATTCGGTGGCTCCAGCCTGGCCGATGCCGCCAGTGTTAAGCGGGTGGCCCGGCGCATTGTCGATACGAAATTGGCCGGTCATCAGGTAGTGGTTGTGGTTTCGGCCATGGGTGATACCACCGATGAGCTGCTGGACCTCGCCGAGCAGGTATCCCCAAACCCCCCGGCCCGCGAACTCGACATGCTTTTGACCTCGGGTGAGCGCATCTCGATGGCTCTGGTGGCGATGGCCATTTCGGACCTAGGGGCCGATGCCCGCTCATATACGGGCTCACAAGCCGGTTTGATCACCGACTCGGCCCATGGCGCAGCCCGCATTATCGATGTGACCCCGGGGCGGATTAAAGAGGCGATTGCCGACGGTGCGATCCCGATCGTCGCCGGATTCCAAGGGGTGGCGCAAGACACCAAGGACATCACCACCCTGGGCCGGGGCGGTTCTGACACCACCGCGGTCGCGCTGGCAGCAGCCCTGGCTGCGTCCGTATGCGAGATCTATACCGATGTCGATGGTGTCTTCAGCGCTGATCCCCGAGTGGTACCGCTCGCCCGGCAGGTGCCATTTATTACCTATGAGGAAATGCTTGAACTTGCAGCCGTTGGCGCCAAAGTTCTGCACCTGCGCTGTGTGGAGTATGCACGGCGATTTGATCTCCCCATCCACGTGCGCTCGTCATTCTCCGATCGCGAGGGTACTTTTGTAATGTCACCGGCTGCGATCGCAGCCGCGGTAGCCGAAGGAAGAGCCATGGAACAACCCATCATTTCTGGAGTCGCGGCTGATATCAATGACGCCAAAATCACCGTGGTGGGTGTGCCCGATAAGCCTGGACGCGCGGCCGCTATCTTCCGCGCCTTGGCCGACGCCGGCATCAACGTCGACATGATCGTTCAGAACGTGTCCGTGGCATCGACCGGCCGCACCGATGTGACCTTCACCTGCCCGCAGGGGGTTGCGCAGCAGGCGACCAAGGCGTTGGAGAAAGAGCAAACTGCCATCGGTTTCGAATCCTTGTTAGTTGACGATCAAATCGCAAAGGTTTCCCTTGTTGGTGCGGGCATGCGCTCGCATCCCGGTGTCTCAGCAACCTTTTTCTCGGCCCTTGCTGACGCCAGCATCAACGTGGAAATGATCTCGACTTCCGAAATCAGGATTTCCATTGTCACCCGCGTTGATGATGCCAAGCGCGCGGTGCAGGCATTACATTCCGCCTTTGGTTTAGACGCAGATGGTGAGGCGGTTGTTTACGGAGGTACCGGCAGATGAGCCGCAAGCCAGTTGTTGCGGTAGTCGGCGCAACCGGTCAAGTTGGCACCGTAATGCGCCGACTCCTTGACGAACGTGATTTCCCGATGCAGCAAGTTAGATTCTTCGCATCGGCGAGGTCAGCCGGCAGCACCTTGCCTTGGCGTGGCACGGACACCATCGTTGAAGATGCCGCAACCGCTGATCTAACCGGCATCGATATTGCACTTTTCTCCGCCGGTGGGGCATCGTCAAAGGAACTGGCACCGAAGTATGCCGCGGCCGGCGCAATCGTCATCGACAATTCATCGGCTTGGCGGATGGACCCTGATGTGCCACTTGTGGTCAGCGAGGTCAACCCGCAGGCAATTGGTGATGCCCGCAAAGGGATTATCGCCAACCCCAATTGCACGACTATGGCCGCGATGCCGGTGTTGCAGCCCCTGCACGTTGAGGCCGGGCTGCGCCGACTTGTGGTTAGTTCATACCAAGCGGTTTCGGGCAGCGGACTCGCCGGCGTCAAGGAACTTGATGAGCAGGTGCGGGCGGCGATAAGTCAGGACATCGCAGGCCTCACCCATGATGGCGGCTTGATTAGCTTCCCGCGGCCACAAAAGTACGTGCGCACCATCGCATTCGACGTCATCCCGCTAGCTGGAAATCTAGTTGATGACGGCTCTCTCGAAACCGATGAGGAGCAAAAACTGCGCAATGAGAGCCGCAAGATTCTAAACATTCCTGATCTGCTCGTGTCAGGAACGTGCGTGCGGGTTCCGGTATTCACCGGGCATTCGCTAGCTATAAATGCTGAGTTCGACCGGCCAATAACGGTGGAGCGGGCTACCGCGCTGTTGGCCGTTGCGCCCGGTGTCGAGTTATCAGAGGTACCAACGCCGCTGCAGGCGGCCGGCGCTGACCCGTCATTCGTCGGGCGAATTCGTCAAGACTCTTCGGTGGCCGGCGGCAAGGGGCTGGCGTTGTTCGTAAGCAGTGACAATCTGCGTAAAGGCGCCGCACTGAACGCGGTGCAGATAGCTGAACTAGTGGCGGCCAACCTGCCCGATTAACCGGGCCAGCACAATTAGTTATTCGTCGTTTAGTTACTCGTCGTTGCTTTCGAAGCACGCCGCATACTGTGAGCAGCACATCGCATTTACGTGCGCTGGGCTGGCGGTGCCGCTGATTCCGGCAGCACCTGGGCGTACCCAGGTGACCGCGAGTGCGAGGCGTGCCAGTGGGGCGGCGCTGATGGGTGACGCAACTGAATTGGTCGTCATTTTGGTGCCTCCGGTCCGGGAACATGCATGATGTCTCTAGGTGGTGAAGAGTGTGGGAACACGCATTTAGTGAAATTACAAGTGCATTTGTGGGTATTGCACGACAACCATGCCGGGCGCAGGTCCTGGACGCCGAGCCGGGCCCACCCGTTGCCCTATGTGGCTAATCAGATGTGGGTCCATAGGGAAGTCGTCGGGGATTCCTTGACGTTTCGCTATTGATTTTTATTGGTTTCGGTGTTCCCATTGGGCGAGTCGTTTCTTTTCGCGACGCTACCCCTTCCGAAAGGAAAAGCACATGCCTAGTGTGGAAGTTAGTGCCCCGGTTAGTTCGGCGGCCAGTGCTCGGTTGGCACTCGGTGTTGGTTGGGTGCGCCCGGGTGCGGGAATGATCGGCGGCACCCTAAACCCCTCGGCCCAATCCACTTGGTATGGCTACATGTGTGGGTGCTTTGAGGGTAATGAAGAGTAAGTAAAAGAATTGTTGAAATTCACAACTAAGGGAATGGAGATTACATGTCGAAGAGTGAAGTTAGTGCCCCGGTTAGTTCGGCGGCCAGTGATCGGTTGGCACTCGGTGTTGGTTGGGTGCGCCCGGGTGCGGGCGGTATCGGCGGCACCCTAAACCCCTCTACGCCCGGGTCGACATTTTCACCCGGTGGCCTTTTTATGTGTTTTGAGGGTAATGAAGAGTAGCAATCTTCCCTACCGTTAGGTGGGGTGTTTAAACCCTGTTGCTGGCCCCTGACCGCTGTTGGTTTGGGGCCAGTTATTTGTGGAATTGCGGCAGAAAGTTTGATCAAACCGTTCTTGATTTGCAGATTTTTACGTACTGTAAGACTGTAAGTAGGTGCCCTACGGGCAACTAATCGCTAGCAGGCCAGGAGGAGAAATGCCAAGCATTGACGTGAACTCACCAGTTAGTCCAGCGCCCACCGATCGGCTCACACTTGGTGTTAGCTGGGTGCGCCCGGGCGTGGCCAGTATCGGCGGCACCCTAAGCCCCTCTACCACCATGGGCGGGTGCTGGTGCTGTATCTGCTTTGCGGGACAGGAAGATTAGTACCCTGCCTCGCCACTAGGAGGGGTTTTTAAAGCCCGTCCCTGACGGCTGCAGGTTTGGGGCCAGCTGACGACGGTAGCAAACCTGGCCGGGCATTAAGTGTTAGGCGTTTCGCTATTGCTTTTTGGCGGTTGCGGTGTTCCCATTGGGGTGGCTGATCTGCGGGCCGCTAACCCTTTGGGAAGGAGAATTAAATGCCTAGTGTGGAAGTTAGTGCTCCGGTTAGTTCGGCGGCCAGTGCTCGGTTGGCCCTTGGTGTTGGTTGGGTGCGCCCGGGTGCGGGCGGTATCGGCGGCACCCTAACCCCCTCCGGGGGCTACGCCTGTTCCTGGTATGTCGGTTGCTTTGAGGGTGATGAAGAGTAGCTAAAGCTCCGTTGAGTAGGCCGTGTTGAGTGGTGAGTTGTTGCAAGA
>CAJBZP010000021.1 GCA_903960135.1 uncultured Actinomycetes bacterium
GCCGGCAGCATCGAACTCAATCGGGACTCGAAGACGCCCCGCCGTACTGCGCGTGATGTCTATCAGTCGTTGCCAGATTGCGGGGCGTTGCAGGTCGATGGCGTGCACGGTGGCACCCCAGCGCAGTAGTGATCTGGTCGGGCCCATCTCGGCCCCGGCGCCAAGTAGCGCGATATCCACCCCGCGCAGATCAAGCCAGTCTGGGTTGTCGAGCATCAGGTGGATTGCCGACCCGAAACTCGGTTCGGCAATACCGCCGTCAACCCACTTGTCTACTTGGTCGCGCAGATGCCGTCCGAACAATCGCTTGCCTCGATACGGCACGGATAAATCCGAGTCCAATTGGGCGGTGCCCTGGATCTGAACAGCACCGAAGCCAGGTGCGGTGAACGCCCCCATGGCTGCATCGACACTTAGTTCCTGGCCGTCACGGCCAAAGCGAAAGCGCCGGTGCGCGGACGCGAGGCCATCACTTGAGACCTGAAGCGCCGCATCAGGTGTTGTGGTGGCGGCCGCCACGATATCTCGGATTGGTCGAAGATATCCCGAGCGCCAGTCCTTGGTGTGCTCAATGCGATCGGCAAGTTCGGGGGCGACCCCCCGCGCGCAGTCGGCGAAGATGGCCCGCCCGGTGGCTCCGGTACTGCGTTTGCCATCACCACCCGAAGGGAAGCAGACGCCGTCGGGAATATTGTCGCCTGAGTTTGCGGGCATCAGTGCAGAATACCTACTTGATGGACGAGCGTTGGCTTGGGTCACGATGTGGGTCAAGGTTGCCAAGCTCGGCTGCGATCTCAAGGGTAATGTCGACGTCAGCCATCGTGGTGCGAAAATTAGTAAAGCAAGGCCGCAACCAGACTTGGCCGTCGATGGTCGCGGGCGAGATGTAGACGCGCCCGTCCTGCTGCATTCGCGAGCAAAGGTCAAGATTGTGGGCATCTAAATCGGTGCAACCAGGCGGCACATGGCGAAACGGCACGATTGACAACTGCGGGGGCGCGGCCAGCACTTCGAATTCCGGGTGCCTTTCGGCCGCGCGATAAAGGTGTTGAGCCTGCTCGCAATTCTCTGCAATGGCGTCGCGGAAGGCGCGGGCACCGTGGACTCGAAGCGCCAGCCAGAGTTTCATGGCCCGTAGCGGCCTCGAATATTCGAGCGTGATGTCCACCGCATTCAATTCGTCGTCCTCATGCGGGATGTATGCCTCATCGTGGGCAAAGGTTCGGGCCAGGGTTTGGGCATCGCGCACCAGTACCGCACTGCAGGCCTTGGGAACGAACATCCACTTATGGGCATCGACGCTCACCGAGTCGGCGCGCTCCAGGCCGGCGAAAAGTGGGGCGGTTTTCGAAGCGCTGGCGGCCGGCAGCCCGTAGGCGCCGTCGATATGCAGCCAGATGCCGAATTCCTCGCAGATATCGGCAAGTGCGGCGATCGGATCCACTGAGCCGGTGAGGGTGGTGCCAGCGGTGGCGACGACAGCGACCGGTGTAACCCCGGCGGCTAGGTCGACTTCAATCGCAATGCGAAGTGCCGCAGGCTGCATCCGCCGCTGATCGTCAATGGGAATGTCGCGAACCGCGTCGCGTCCGAATCCGAGGAGTTCGGCAGCGCGGGTTATTGAGTAGTGGGCTTCAGCGGAGCAATAGATGGCCGGCCGGGTGCCGCTAAGGCCCTTGGTGCGAGTGCCTGGCAGTGCTCTTTCACGAGCTGCTGCTAACGCCGTGATATTGCTGATGGTGCCGCCACTGGTGAATGAACCCAACCGGGCTGGAAACCCCAAGAAGTCAGCGAGCCAGCCGATCGCCTGGGCTTCCAGGCGCGTTGCCGCACGGGCATCTAGGGCTAGGTTGATGTCGTAAGAGTGGGCTAGCAGATCGGCGAGGGCGCCAATTTCAAGGCCACTTGAGCCGATATATGCAAGGTAGCGAGGCCGGGATTGCGCCAGTGACGCATCAAGCACATCGCCGGCGGCATCGAGGCTTTCGATGACATCGCTGCCCTGCTCGGGCAGGGGCTTGCGCAATTCAGCAATTAGGCCGTCGCTGATTTCGGTTTCAGACTCACGGGGGTTGTCGAAGTCTTGCCAAGCATGGGCGACGAGGGCGGCCGCGTGGTTCAGTGCTGCTTGGCGATTCACCCCGAGGGAGAGCGAATCCTTCATCGCTCGAGCAATTGCTTGCGGTAGGGCGCTAACTCAGCGGTTCGGTCTACACCGACGACCCCGACCAAGCCGGTGTCATCGGAATACTCGAAGATGCAGGCCTCGTCGGCCGAGCCCTCAACCAGCTGGCTTGAGGTAGCAATCCCGGGCATCCCGAAAGACTGGATTTTATGGTGGTATTGGTCTGACCAAAATGCGGGCATTGCCGAAAAAGGCCCTTGGTCGGGTTGCTCACCGCGTAGGAGCGCCGCGAGCGAGGCACCGGCGCGACGGCCGGTCTCGGTTGGGATGTTCCAGTGCTCGATGCGTCGCGGGATATTGCCGAAGAGCGAGTTGGGATGCCGCGCTACATCGCCCACTGCAACGATCGGAACTTCAAAGTCGACAACCATCCCTTGGTCGACAAGAACACCGTCGGTGAGATCAAGGCCATTGCCTTCGAGCCACTCCACATTGCAGACCGAGCCGACGGCCTCGACGACAACCGATGCTGGTAGTTCAGTGCCATCATCTAGGAGCACCGAAGTGACTTGATCGCCACCGAGAAACTCTTGGACCGTGCGTCCAAGGTGGAAGTCCACCCCGTGCTTCAGGTGGCGTGCACGCATGCCCAGCCCAAGCTCAGCGCCCAGTGGCCGGATCATCGGCTGTTCGTCGATGGCCACGACATGTACTTCGCTGCCCAGCCCGCGCGCGGTGGCTGCAACCTCGCAGCCGATGAAGCCGGCGCCCATGATGACCGCGGATCGACCAGGCGCTAGATAGTCGCGCACGCTCATTGCGTCATGGGCTGTGCGAAGAACGTGCCGACCGGCTTCGGGCCCGGGTATCGGCAGGCGACGCGGCCGAATCCCGGATGCAATTACCAGGCCGTCGAAGGCCAATTGGGTGCCGTCGGCCAAGGTGAGTGTCCGTGCCGCGAGGTGGCTGCTGACCACCGGCGACCCTAACTGCCAGTTAACATCAGCAACCGATGGCTTGCGCCGGAATTCCAATTCAGCGGCGTGCACCCCTGCGGAGAGCGCCTCCTTGGAAAGTGGCGGACGGTTGTACGGCATTGACGGTTCATCACCGACGACGGTGATGACACCTTCGAAACCGGCAGCACGAAGTGACTCGGCGGCTCGTAGACCGCCAAGTCCTGCGCCAACTACGACAACCGATGCAGCCACTTGGTTCGATACCTACCTATTCGACCGTGATCGCTTGCATGGGGCAGACATCCGCGGCACTTTCGATATCTGCGCGCCGTGACTCGTCGGCCTCTTTGACGTACTCGAGTTGCCCGTCATCATTTAAGGCGAAGACATCGTCGGCCTCGAAGCAGCACTGCCCATAATGCTGGCACTTGTCCATATCAACGGTGATTGTTACCACGTCTACTCCTCTTCGATTCGGGATGGATACAGATCCTTTGACGGTGTTCGGATACCACGGAACTCCCAGTCGCCACCTAGGGCGGTGGAAACTACTTCTTCGCTCTCACTTGGCTGCGCACCGACATCGGTTCGAATCGGGGTTGGGCCTTCGACAATGTGGTTGCGCAGAATCCCCAGCCCCTCGACCTCCACCTCCACAATATCTCCGGGTTGGACCGGCCGGGAGAACGCCGGAGTGCCGGAGAAGAGCAGGTCGCCGGGCACCAAGGTGATGGTCCGGGCAATGTCAGCAACGAGGTAATGCATATCCCATTCCATCTCGTCGGTGGTGGAGGATTGCTTCACCTGACCGTTGACTCGAGTCTGAATCTCCTTGCCGTGAAAATCCCAATCGGTCACCACGCCGGGGCCGACTGGCGCCAAAGTGTCGCTACCTTTGACACGAAGCATTGATCCGGCGTCGGTATCACGGAAGTCATGCAACCCGTAGTCATTACCGATGGTGTAGCCGGCGATGTAGTCACGAGCCTCACCCGGTGAGACATTGCGGCAGGTGCGCCCGATCACAATGACGATCTCGCCTTCATAATTGAGCCACTTGCAACCGCGCGGCCGCACCACGCCCGCATCATGAGAGTTCAGTGCGGTGATTGGCTTATGGAAATAGGTAGGGGCCGGCGGTAGTTTTGTCAGGAACTCATCAGTTCGGGACGCGTAGTTGAGGTGCACTGCAATAATTTTTGACGGTTCGGTCGGAGGCAGGTGAATCGCGCCGGCGACCGCGGTGATGCGCCCGTCACCGGCGACGAGCTCATCGCCATGGCGTTCAACCGCGGTCGGGTAACCATCGAGCAGGATCCGGCGAAACTCACTCATGCCGCAGCACCCGCCCTGGTCCAACCGGTTGCAGGGCGGTCAAACCAAATATGGACTTGGCCGGTGCCGATCGAATTCTCATATTCGCTAAACAGCCGACCCGGCGCCACGACGTCACTCTCGCCCATTGCGGCGATCATCATTAAATAGTGGGCGAACTTGCCCTCGGGCCGGTACTGCATGTAATCAGGCATGGTTGCAAGTACCTGAGCATGATCGCCATTCTCAAACCACGCTATGCGATCTAGGTCGGCGGCATAGGCCTCCGGGGTGAAGATATGCGATGGATCGCTGGCTTCGTGCGCGCGTAATTCACGCAGCGGCCAGAAAGTGTGCGAGAGCGCACCTGATGCGATTAGCAGCACCTTGCGGTCGGTCTCACGAATCGCTTGACCAAGGGCCCGCCCGGCATTCAGGAAATCCTGAGTATCGCCAGTTTGTGCAACACTTAGTGAAATCCAACGCTTGTCTGGCAGGCCGTCACCGAGAAACTTCCAGAGGTTCACGGTTGCGTAGTAAAGAGGTAGATAGTGGTCTTCGTTTGCGGTGATCCAGGTGCCGTTTTCTTCACCACGGGCCGCGATTGCCTTAGCAAGCTCAGGGTCCCCCTGCCAGTCGTACGGGATTCGGCACATGCCGCGCGGCAACTCTTCGGCGGTAAATAGCCCGGAACGGCGATCTTGGGCGCTCACGACGAATTCGACCGTGGTGAACCAGTGCGAATCCAGTACCACCACGGTGTCGTAGTCGAGAGTCTCGAAGACCTCTTTCCGTAATTTCTCCAACCCCGGTACGAGGGAGATCTCCTTGCCTTCATTGAGTTCGCGGCGCGCCGCTGGTGGCATCATGATGGTTGGTACATGCGCAAGAATACCTGCGCCTACAACTTCACCCATTGCGATTTCCTCTACTTCCATCCGGTTGGTGCATAGACGGTGTTCTTCACATCGGCGTAGAAATCAAATGACCAAGTTCCGCCTTCGCGGCCAACTCCGGATTTTCGTGACCCCCCAAATGGCGCTTGCAGATCACGAACGAAGAAACAATTGACCCAGATGGTGCCGGCCACCAGAAACTTGGTGAACGCTTCGGCGCGTTCGCGATTACCGGTAACCACTACCGCTGCCAAGCCGAACTCGGTGCCGTTGGCTAGCGCTAGGCCTTCCGTGTCGGTATCAAAAGTTTGCATCGTGAGAACCGGACCGAAAACCTCAGCGGTCAGAATCTCGCTGCCAGCCTTGGCATCCGTCACCAACGTGGGACGGTAGTAAAGACCGCCGAGTTCGGCGTTGCGTTCGCCACCGAAGGCAATCGTTGCTCCATCGGAGCGGGCGCGCTGGACGAAACCGTCAATGCGGTCAACATGCTCGGCGTGAATATTCGGACCGATTTGTGATTCTTCAGCACGGGGGTCACCCTGCTTTAGCAAGGCTGCTCGTTCGGCAAACTTCTTCGCGAACTCCTCGGCAACACTTGATTGCACCAGCAACCGGGTACCGGCAAGGCAGACTTGCCCGGCGTTGTCGTACTGATCGACGGCCAAAGTGGCTGCCAGGTCAAGATCGGCATCATCGAGGACGATGGTCGGGCTCTTACCCCCGAGTTCGAATGAGCAGGGGGTGAGGTTATCGGCGGCGGCACGAGCAACCAGTTTCGCGGTCGGCACCGATCCGGTGAATGAGATTCGGGAGATACCCGGATGCGCGACAAGCGCGGCTCCGGCCTCCTCGCCGAGCCCCTGCACGACATTGAAAACGCCAGCCGGTAATCCGGCTTGGGCCGTTAAGTCGGCAAACAGCGATGCAGTTAGTGGAGTCCATTCGGCCGGCTTGAGAATCACGGTGTCGCCTGCTGCGAGAGCCGGCGCGATCTTCCAGGTTGCGAGCATGAGCGGTGCGTTCCACGGGGTGATGAGTGCTGCCACCCCGGATGGATCCCAACTCACGACATTGGTGTGATCGCGTGTTATGAAGTTTGGGTGGTGTAGCTCATTGATCGCCCAGTCAGCGAAGAAACGCAAGTTGTGCACGACGCGGGGCATCACACCACGACGGTGCGAGCGAAGCAAGGAGCCGTTATCGGCGGTTTCGACCTGCGCAAGTTGCTCAATATTGGCTTCTACTAGGTCGGCAATTCGATGAATGATCACGCCGCGCTCATGCGGGCCCAGTGCTGCCCAGGCCGGGAAAGCGGCCCGTGCGGCCACCACGGCGGCATCGACCTCGGCCTTGCCGCCGCGGGCGATCTCGCCCAGCAGCGCTCCATCAATGGGGGAGGTGTCGGTGAAGGTCGTGGGCGAGGCCAACCTTGAGCCACCGATCCAGTGCCGGGTGTCAACCGCAACACCGGCAACATTCGTGGTGGTCATTGTGGCCCTTCGGTAAAAGGTTAGATTAGATCGTTCGGACCCTAACGGAAAAAGTCTGGAATCACCAGACGAATGGAACCTTTATTCCACGGCCCCCAACTATTCGGTGGCGCGGGTCAAATCTCGCAGCATTTGCGCGGCCTGCGGGAGGTCTGCGGCGGTGATATGCCGGGTGATATTGCGCTCCTCTTGATTGAATTCGGGGAAGAGCTTCTTCATTAGCCGGCGGCCACTTGAGGTCAGGCTCACCAGTACCAGCCGACCATCGGCCGGCGAGCGTTCGCGGGTCAAGAATCCGCGGCCCTCAAGGGTGGTCAGCACCCCGCTCAGGGTGGCTTTGGAGAAACCCCCTTCGGCGGCGATCCCCCGGGTCTCAATCGGCTCCCAAATCCAGACCACCCAAAGGACCACGAATGCCGTCCAGGTCAGGTCCGATTTAGCAAGAACCGTGCGTTCGAGGTGGTTTCGGACCGCATTTGCCGCCCTGAACAGGTTCGAGGTGACGGCCATGGCCTCATAGTCAAGTTCGAGGCCCCCGAGCCGGGCGGCGACTTCACCCTCGGTCTCATTGAGCGTGTGCTGGCCGGCCATGTGCCTACTCTCTCAAGATTTGGGCTAATCGGATACTCGTTCGGGAGCGAAAGTTAACTAAGAGTTCCCATCCCCGCGATTCAGAGGCTACGCTGTGCCGATAATTCGGGCCCGAACGATTACTGGTCATCGTCAATGGAGGATTCATGAGTACGAAAACAGACATCACGCTGGCCGACCTGGATCTATTCGCCGATGGCGCCCCTTGGGAGGTGTTCGATGAGTTGCGCGCCGAAGACCCCGTGCACTGGAATGTCGAAGAGGCGCCCAATCACGGGTTCTGGTCCGTCATGGCATATCGCGACATCGTCGAAGTGCTGCGCGACACCGACACCTACTCAAGTGAGATCGGTGCGGTCAGCCTCGAAGAACTCGATGAACGCCAGATGGATATCCGCCGCTCCATGCTTGAGACCGATGGTGAGCGACATCGTGCACTGCGCAAATTGCTGCAACCTGAGTTCACCCCGCGGGCACTTGCTGACTACGAGACCTTTCTTCGTGGCCTGACGGCGACCACCCTGGACAACGCCCTACCCCAAGGCGAGTTTGACTTCGTCGCTGAAGTCGCGGCTGACTTTCCGATTCGGGTGCTCGCACAAATGCTTGACGTCCCGGAGGCGGATATCCCACAGCTCATCAAGTGGGGTAACCGCATGGTTGGTAACACTGACCCTGAGCACGCCGATGTTCTGGCAAATAGCGAGGAGAGCGATCAGTACAAGGATCTACCCTTCCGCTCGCCGGCAGCCCTTGAGGTTTTCAATTACGGGTTCGAGCTTGCGGCCAAGCGCAAGGGCGGCAACGGCACCGATCTAGTGTCAAAGTTGGTGAACCAGGTACCAAGTGACGGCATCCCCCTCGATGACCGTGATTTCCGGAATTTCTTCCTACTCTTGGTCATAGCTGGTAACGAGACAACGCGGCACACGATCACGCACACCATGCGCAATCTCATGGACAATCCACAGGCCGTGGCCTTGCTGAGGGAAAACCCAGACTTAATCCCGTGGGCCGTTGAAGAGTTCCTGCGCTACGCCAGTCCGATCTACCACTTCCGGCGCACGGCGCGCCGTGACGCCGTACTCGGCGGTAAGAACATCAAGGCCGGTGACAAAGTTGTGGTCTGGTTCGGGTCCGGTAATCGCGACAGCACAATGTTCGATGATCCGTACAAATTTGACGTCACTCGCAACCCGAATGAGCACATGACATTTGGTCGCGGCGGCCCGCATATGTGCCTGGGCAATTCACTTGCCCGCATTGAGATTCAGATCATGTTCGAGGATCTGTTAAGCCGCCCCTACAACATCGAGTACAACGGCGAGATCGAGTATCTGCGCTCGAACTTGGTGCACGGCATCAAGCGGTTCCCGGTTAAGGCGGTCCCTCGCTAACGGGCAGCTACCTGATCTAGGAACGCGTCGACGAGGGCGTGCGCTCGGATGCGGGCGCGCCCTTCCTCGGCCGCGGTGAATGCCAGCAGCACATCGGGGTCCTGGCCGTCGGCTTCGACCAGCGGGCGGCCGTCATTGCCGAACCACCCGGCCAAGGTTGGGGCGGTGAGTTCAGGGTGAAACTGCACCGCGAGATTGCGGCGCAGGGTAAATGCCTGTGAGGCCGATGGCGTGCGGGCGATCTCGATCGCACCCGGTGGCACCTGCCAACGGTCATAGTGAAACTGAAACCAGGGCCCTGGTGCGATCAACCCTGGATTATCGCTCCAGATGTGGGTCCACCCGATCTCCGCCCGCGGGGCCCGCCCCACCTGACCTCCGTGTGCGCGAGCAAGGAGTTGGCCACCGAAGCAAATACCAAGTACCGGCACCCCGGCGGCATCAGCCTTACGGAGCCATTGCAACTCCGGCAAGAGCCATTCGCCGATGGTGTCATCGTCCCAGGCACCCCACGGTGACCCCATGGGCACCAACGCATCGAAGTCGGCCGGGTCGGGGAAGTCATAGGGCTGGTTCGGTTCGTAATAATCATGGGGCTGCACGACCAGTGCCTCAGCAATGTCGTAGCCCCGGGCCGCGAATTGCTCAGCAACCGGCCCGGGCGGGCTCACATGGTCATGTGCCAGCAGCAGCACCCGCACTTCTTGCCCCTTTACTAGTTCGCCTGGGTTTTTGGCCTATCTTTGGTCTTGACTATCCAACGAGGGATCAGACGCCATAGTATCCACGAGATCGTTGGGGTCCGAACGAGTTTCGCGAGAATAGGAAATCACATGCAGCAAGATCTTGCAGATGTTCGCCGCGAGTTGGAGACCCAGGGCGTCGACATCCTGCGGCTCATCTGGCCAGATGTCTTGGGCCTGACTAGATCCAAGGACATCGCGGTCTCGCAACTTGAGCGCGCGGCCGGGCACGGCCCGGCCTTCTGTCAGGCCACTTGGACCACCACGACCCGCGGCGATGTTCTCGATGGTCACGGCAGTCTGCAGGACGGACTATCCGACATGGTTTCCCGCCTCGACACCTCGACGATCAGGTCGTTGCCCTGGGAGCCGGGGGTTGCCTACGCGATCGCTGACATCGATGAGCCGGACGGCACTCCGAATGAGATCTCCCCGCGCGCGGTGCTGCGACGGGTAGTCGAGGAGTACAAGGCACTTGGGCTCTTGCCCGTCGTTGGTCCTGAGCTTGAGTTCTACTTTGCGCACCGACCAAATGGTCAATGGGAGCGGGTAATCAACAAGACCGGACGCGTCTACCAAACCGGCTCGCTAGTGGATCCGGACGGTTCCTTCTTACATCTGCTGCGCATGATCGATCGGCTAAATATCGGCGCCTTCGCCGGTAACCACGAGTTTTGCCCTTCGCAGTATGAGATCAACCTCTGGCACGGTGACGCCCTCGACGCGGCGGATCGCACTTTCTTGTTCAAGACCGCCGTGAAAGATGTTTCTAGTCGACGCGGAATCATGAGCACCTTCATCGGAAAGCCCTTTGCGGATGAAGGCGGCAGCGGATTCCACCTGCATTTTTCGGTGACCGATGTCGACGACACGAACATGATGCGCGACCCAGATGGCGAGTTATCCCTGATCGCAAAACGCATGATGGCCGGGGTGCTCGAGCATGCTCCTGCGCTGGTGGCATTTTGTAACCCGACCATTAACGCTTACAAGCGACTTGGGCCTGACACCATGGCCCCGTATCGCGCAAACTGGGGTTACGACAATCGCACCACCTTCGTCAGAATCCCACCCGAGCACGGCGCTGGATCACGCATTGAGATTCGGATCGGTGATGGAGCCGCGAACCCTTATGTGATGATTGCCGCGATTTTGGCAGCTGCTCTCGATGGGCTCTCGCGACAACTTGTTTGCCCGCCGCATTCGCAGGGCTGGTCTTACACCGACGAGAGTCGCCCTGTGCTGCCGATGTCGCTGACTGCTGCGCTAGATGCCATGCGGGCCGACACCTTCCTCGTGGGCATCCTCGGGGAGCCGTTCGTGCAGGCCTTCGAGACGCTAAAGCGCGATGAGGTGCGGCGTTATGAGGAGGCGGTCGACGACCCGAGTACCCGAGACGTCACGCAATGGGAACTCGACGAGTACCTAGAGGATTTCTGAGCAACCTCGCGCCCTCGGCTGGTTGGTCCGACGGTTGTTAGTTACGATCATGGGCCGTAGGGCAATTACCCAGATGCCTCGTTGGTAACGCAGTGGGAGATGAACAAAGACTTTGGATACTTCTAATAGATACATCCTGACAATCAAGTGCCCAGATCAGGCTGGCATCATTCATCGCGTTGCCGGCGCTTTACTTGAGGTTGATGGCAATGTGCTCGAGCAGGCGCAGTTCACCGATGAGGACTCGGCTGTGTTTTGCATGCGCACCAAGTTTGAATCGCCAGTAGCAGACCTTGATGCGGTGCGCACGGTGGTGACTTCGCGGGTGATGAGCCTGGGCCCGGAGTTGACTTTGCGCCATGAGGCTGAGCATCGTCGGGCGATGATCTTGGTATCAAAGCATGATCACTGCCTGCTAGACCTGCTTTACCGATTCGGAAACGGCGAAATGCCGATCGATATCCCGGTCATCGTCTCGAATCATGACGACTGCCGTGAGATCGCCAATAGGTACCAGATCCCTTACTTCCACCTGCCGGTGCATCCCGATAACAAGGTGGAGCAGGAGGCACGGGTACTTGAACTAATCGAAGAGTACTCAATCGACGTAGTTGTGCTCGCGCGCTACATGCAGGTGCTTTCGAGTGACTTCTGCGAGAAACTTGCCGGCCGAGTAATCAACATTCATCATTCTTTCCTACCTGGATTCAAAGGCGCGCGTCCTTATCAGCGAGCACACGAGCGCGGGGTTAAGTTGATCGGTGCCACCGCGCACTTCGTCACCGGTGATCTAGACGAGGGCCCGATCATCGAACAGAGCGTCGAGCGGGTCAATCATGCGCATACCGCTTCAGACCTTGTGGAGATCGGACGCGACGTCGAGCGCGTCGTGCTCTCCAGAGCGGTGCGCCTATTCGCTGAAGACCGCATAATTCTGACCGGCCAGCGCACCGTGGTTTTTGCCTAGGACGTTAGGTCAGTAACTCGCTTCATAACCTCGGTGCAGAACTTCGAGTGCTCGGATCGTTCATCAATGAATATTGATGGCTTAATACAAAAAGTCGTAAATCCCATTTCAAGGTGATTGGGTATGCCGGAGAGGGCCTCTGGCAGCGGTGCCACACTGTTTGCATCCGGAAACTCAACCCGGGTACCGCAGACCATCTCGATCTCGTCAAATGTTCGACCGGCGGCTGTGAGCCCGTTGCGCAACTTGGCAACATCTTCGGCCTTGGGTAGGCCCAACGGGTGGTAGCCGCTGCCGTACTTCACGATACGGCGAAGCACCGGATCATTGAGACTCTCGCCGCCGAACCACATGCTGGGCCCGGCTGGCCGGTAGGGCTTCGGGTCTAGGTAGACGTCATCGAATTGGAAATACTGCCCATGGAAAGACGCCGGTGATTTTGCCCAAACCTGCTGCCAAATCTCGAGGTCTTCATCAAGGATGGCGCCACGCTTTTCAAAGGGCACGCCGAGTGCGGCATATTCATCGCGGTGCCAGCTAACGGTGGGCTGAATAACCAAGCGACCTTCGCTGAGAAGATCCAAGGTAGCCAGATCCTTGGCCAAAATAAGTGGATGGCGCAGCGGTGCGATCAGGGCAATTGCCCCTAGACGCAAATGTGTTGTTGCGGCGGCTATCGCGGCCAGCAGTAGCAACGAGGAGGGCCAGGGTGTTGCTGGATCTTGATTACCGGGCATTGCGTAGTCGCGCGGGTTCGCCATGCGACCTTGATCGCCGGCGGTTGGCCCGAGTAAGACGTGGTCACTGATCATCACCATGTCAAACCCGGCGTCTTCGGCTTCTTGGGCCATTCGAACTATCCCGCGCAGATCCCGCGGGTCGGTCATCGTCCAGTTCTCGGTGAGCACGCTCACCATCCGTGGCGCAGGCATGCGGCTCAAACGGGTTTCGACATGTCATCGAGGAGGGTGCCGCCGGCAAATGTGACCCCGACCTCGCGGTAATACCCGGCGATGATTTCGTCAACGGGGAGCAGCGCCCCTGGTTCATCCCAGGGGGAGTCAAAGAGCGTGAGCTCGGCATCCCCGACCCAGGGGGTGCCGAGATCTGCGTCGACGCCACCCATGGTGGCAATCTGCAGTAGTGACATCCCGGCCCCCGGAGTAATTGACGGCATATATCTGTGGTGCACCATCGGATGGCCATTGACAAATCCATTTGTCGGGCTGGGCTCGCGCAATGTGACTCTTGCCGTTGCGAGTCGGTGGTCATACGCGGCGAGGGTGGCACCGAAGGTGCCACCGGGAGCGACCCGTGGTGCGGCCTTGCCGTGGTTCATAGCGCGGGTGACATGCATGCTGCCAAGTTTCTTCGGGTAGCCCTGGAACCAGCCGCGACCAATAGCAAAGTCGGTGGTCACCCAGATCAGGACGCAGCGACTGTAGGTGACCCCTTTATAAACGCAGCGAACGACGGCAAAAGTCTCCAGATATTGCGCACGAGCCGGATCTAGGAGTTCCGCGCCGCCGGTGCTGCAGGATTGCCAGTCGGCCCAAATGAATGCGACGGCACCTGGATCCTCGGGGGCCAGATCTAACTCCGGTGGGAGTAGAGCGCGCACGTTTGCCGGGTCGGTTCGATATTCGACCGTGAGCAAAGTTCCGGAGTAGAACCACGGCATGGGCGGGATCAAGGCGGAGCGCCCTGACGGGGAGTATGGCGGCAAGAATCCAGATGTATCGGTCACGGGCTTAGGCTAGCGGATACCGTTCGCTACCGAATGATTATCCGGGCCCGCGAAGATCGGTGAGCTACGAATTGAGGGCAATCGTCCGGCACTAATGTTCGGTGTGTGGTCAAGCCCCAACCGGTCGATGCATCCCTTCCCGCAGCAGGCAAGCGAATTCGCCTAAACCGTGACGTGATCTGCGAGGCGGCAGCGAAGTTGCTGGCCGAGACGGACGCCGCAACTTTTAGTGTGCGGGCACTTGGTGAGCGCCTAGGGGTAGACGCCACCGCCTTCTACCGGCATTTTGCCGACAAGGACGATCTCCTGCGCGAACTCGGCGACCGCTCACTGGCCCCGGCGACTCGGGGATTCGATCCCACCGACGACCCGCGTGATGACATCCGCCGAATGTGCTTGGGGCTGCGGCGCACCCTGCTGCGCAACCAAGTCGGCCTAAGTATCACCTCCCTTGGCCCAACCCGTCGTGCGAACGAACTTAAGATCACGGAAGTTCTCCTTGATGCGCTACTTCGCGCTGGGCTTGAAACTGAGCGGGCGGCCATCGTGTATCACGTTTTCATTGAGTACACCGTGGGGTCGGCGACTCTTGATGCACCGCTGGCGGCAAAGGGTGCGCAGCGCGGAGCTACCTACCGCAGGTGGCGGGCTGACTATCGACAGCTTGCACCGGGTGAGTACCCGGCGATTAATTCAGCGTATCGATCCCTTTACCCGTCAAGTGATCAGGTTTTCGAGGCCGGCCTCGGTGCCCTGGTCGAAACATTGGTGCCGCCGCCCGCCGGGCCTCGGTGAGTGCGATTACCCGGCCCCGGAAGCGATGAAGGCTGCGTAGCTGACCTCCCGCAAGTGGACTCCACGGTCAAGGATTCGGTTCATTTTCCATGCCCTAGCCGCCTCGCCATTTCGTGGGAATTCCAGAAAGGTTGCGTCGAGTACTTGCTTTCGCGCGGATTCGGTGTTCCCATTGGGTGTGTGCCCATTGGGGCAGTGGGTCATCCTCTTTCCGGTAACCCTCTGCTAGCTAAAGCTTCGTTGAATAGGCAGTGTTGAGTGGTGAGTTGTTGCAAGAAAATCTGCGATTTTCTTGCA
>CAJBZP010000022.1 GCA_903960135.1 uncultured Actinomycetes bacterium
CGGTATCTGTTGGCAGTGCGGTATCTGTTGGCAGTGCGATTTCTGTTGGCGTCGCCGCGGCGCTGGGGAAGTTCTCGGCGGTCAGCAGGTCTTCGGCCCCGGCGCTGGGGAAGTTCTCGGCGGTCAACATGTCACCGCCGGCGCCTTCACCGTCAAGTGGGGCTTGTTCTAGTGGCGCCTGTTCTAGTGGCACCTCATCCAGCGGCTCTTGCTCCAGGGGCACGGCTTCAGCAGTTGGTGCGCTTTCATCAAGTGGTACATCAGCAATAGCGGGGGCATAGCCACCCTCGGGGTAGGGCACGGTGAGCATTAATCCGGTTTCACCGCCGAATAACTCAGGGAACCGAGTGGCAACCGCTGGCAGTCCTACGGCGATCCCAAGGGTTAGACCGGCCAGATATGGGCCGCGGAGTCGAGCGCCGATCCAGCCGATGATCAGGCCGATGGCAATTCCGCCGAAGCCGGCAAAGATCATTGACCAAATTGGATTCCATTGCCAACCAAAAATCGGGACGGTCTGCCAGTTCAAGCTGGTGAGTGCGAATACATAACCGCCGATGGCCATCAGCGCGCCGTTACCCAATGACACCTGACCGGATAGGCCAACAAGGATCACCATGCCGAACATTGCGGTCGCGTACATCGCCGCAAGTGCCAGGTAGTAGCTCATCAATGGGTCAACGGAGTCATTGATGCGCAGCAAAGCTGCCCAAATAACCAACACGATGACGAGGTGGCTAATGAGCCGGGCGCCAGGCAGGCGTAGCAGATTCACCATGGCGCCCCCTAGACCGATCGCGCTTTGTGATGGCTGAAGATGCCTTCAGGTTTGAGGATCAAATTAAGGGCCAGCAACAACAACGCCACCACAGGTGCATTCCCAGAGTCGCTGTATCCGGATACCAAGGAGATGATCAAGCCGGTGAAAACACCAATGGAGATTGCGCCGATCAAGGAGTCGAGGCCGCCGATGACAGCGACGGTGAAGGCGTAGACCAGCAGGATGTCAAAACTATTCGGTGAAATCGTCGAGACGGGCGCCACCAGAATCCCGGCGACGGCGCCAACTGAACCAGCGAGTGCCCAACCGAAAGTCAGGACACGCGAGACCCTGACCCCGGAAAGTTTCGCCACCTCCGGGTTGAATGCGGCCGCGCGCATCGATAGGCCAAGTGAAGTCTTGGTGAAAAGCAAAGTGAGTCCAAGGACAAGGAGAGCGGTGATGCCAATTACCACAAAGTCATAAACCGAGATCGGCCACACCCGGCCGGCGAACTCGATCCCGGAGTTATTGAATGGCTGCGGAAAGGCCTGGCTACCACCCGGCCAGATCATGCCGGCCGCTGCCTGCAATGCAATAAGTACGCCAAAGGTGGCGATGATCGCCCCGGAAGTGTCGTTACGCTTCACCGGCCGAAGCACTAAGTATTGAATGATCACACCGAGAAGTGCGCCGGCGGCAAGTGCACCGATAAGTGCTATATACCAAGACCCAGTCCAGGTCTGGATGGACAGCGCAATGAACGTGGTGAACATCGCTTGGCCAACTTGCGCGAAGTTCACTACGCGCGTTGATCGCCAGATGAGCACCAAGGCCAGCGCCATCAAGGCGATGATCGCGCCGGATCCCAGCCCGCCGAGGAGGTAGTCGAAGAAAGTCGTCATTGCGTTACCTCCTAGTAGCCCAGGTAGGCATGTCGAAGTTGCTCATCGGACGCGATTTCGGAGCCACTGCCGACCATGACAACTTTTCCGAGGTTAAGGACTACCCCGGTAGTGGCAACCCGCAATGCGGTCACGGCATTTTGCTCAACCAGCAGGACGGCCAAGTCAGACTCCCTGGCAAGGCGGCTCACTAGTTCGAGTATCTGCGTGACGATAAGGGGCGCAAGGCCAAGGGACGGCTCATCAAGAAGCAGCACACGGGGATCGGACATCAGGGCCCGGCCGATCGCAAGTTGTTGGCGCTCACCGCCGCTCAAGGTGTCGGCGCGCATGCTGCGACGCTCGGCCAGCACCGGAAACAAATCAAATACCTGCACCTGGGTGGCATTTCGGGCCGCTTTGTCGCGCCACAGGCCACCGAGGCGCAGGTTCTCTTCGACGGTTAGCTCGGGGATGGTGGATCGACCCTCGGGTACGAGCGCGACGCCGAGGCGGACGATGTCCTCGGGTTTGCGGCCGGTGATGGTGACCCCACCGACCGTTGCGCTGCCAGAACCTGGCTTCACCAGTCCGGACAAAGTGCGCATAAGTGTTGACTTGCCGGCGCCATTGGCCCCGATGACAGCGGTTACCTCGCCTTTTGGCACTTCAATCGAAACATTGGAAAGGGCTTGAACCGCACCGTAGTTGACCGATAGTTCGGTGATGGTGAGCATCAGGCGGCACCTTCTTCGCCGAGATAGGCGGCCAGCACGGCAGGGTTCTGGCGCACTTCATCTGGGCGCCCTGCCGCGATCACTTTTCCGGCATCCAAGACCCAAATGAGGTCGCACACTTCCATGACCAGTTCCATGTGGTGCTCGACTAGCAGCACAGTTCGTTTGGGCACCCAACTGCGAATGAGGTCGGCCAGCTCGGAGATGTCAGCGGCGCTGATGCCACCTGCGGGTTCATCGAGTAGGAGTATTTGCGGATCGCTGATGAGGGCGCGGGCAAGTGCCACGCGCTTTTGAATCGGGTATGGCAACTCGCCTGGCAATCTGTTTGCTGAGTCAGCGATATTTAGCTCTCCGAGGATGGCCATGGCCTGCTCGCGAAGCCGGTTCTGCTCAATATCTGTCCACGGCATCGCAAGGGCTTGCGCGAAAATGCCGCTGCGCACCTGCGAGGAGCCACCGATCATGACATTTTCGATTGCGGTCATGGTCGGGAAGAGCCCGACACCTTGGAGGGTGCGGGCGATGCCCATTTTGGTGAGGTGGTGGGGGTGAATATGCTTTTGCCGCACCCCGTCAACTTTGATGGCGCCGGAGTCGGCCGCGACGAACCCACTAATTACGTTGAATACCGTGGTCTTGCCCGCACCATTCGGGCCGATCAGGCCCGTGACCGTGCCTTGCGGCACCCCGATACTGACATTGTCGAGGATTTGGAGACCGCTGAGTTTGACACTGATATCGACCATTTCCAAGATCGGGTCGGTCAGTGGGAGAAAGTACTTCACCTAACCGCCCCCTTTCGTTATCGATCGCGTTACCTTACCCGCGCGCCGGGGGTGCGCGCGCGCCATTTGGGTTTGGTTTACGCGGGGGGTAGTCGGAGCACGCTGACCGCGAACTCGGCATCGGCCCGCCAGGGACGTAAATCCCAGGTGGCGAACCGGTGCTCGAGGGTGAATCCGGCTCCCAAGAGGTGCCTGTCGAATGCGTCCATCTCGTATCGGTCGGTATGAAAGCCAGCAACGGCAAAGGCGTCCGGCCGTAAGTGCTGGGCGATCTGGGCGAGTACCTGCTGTTCGGTGCCGGGGGCGACAAAAGCGAGCACATTGCCGGCGATGACCGCGGCATCGAAGGGTTCACCTTGGCCCTGTGCGGCGAGGTTGAGGTCACTGAGGTCAGCTACTAGCCAGGTTGGACCGGGATGGTCTTGTTCTGCCGCGGAAATTAGCTCAGGGTCAACGTCAACACCGACTACATCGTGTCCGCAGGCATGCAAAACGGCGCCGACTCGGCCGGGTCCGCACCCGGCATCAAGGATGCGTGATCCGCGCGGCACCATCGCGTCGATGAGGCGCGCTTCACCGCCAAGATCGGTCCCGTCGGCCGCGAGCCCCCTGAACCGATCGATATACCACTGGGAGTGGCCTTCATCGGTATCGGTGAACCAGCGCGGGGTTGTCATCCCTTGCGTGTTGCAAATGTGAAGGCGGCGAGGCCGAGCACGAGGGCACCTGCGCCGGCTCCGATGTAAAGGATCTCGCTGGGATCATTGACGTCAACCAGATAGCCGAGGAAAACCACCGCGATGATCGCGACGACCACGCCGATTAGCTTGTTCTTGAGGTCATCGAGTGAGCGAATCTCTAGCCAGTCGGGCAGTTTCACCGAACTGTCGACGAAAAGTTCGTAAAGCCCGTATCCGATAACTAGTAGCACTGTTGCCAGGAGCAGGGTGTCTACGGCGGTCAAGATACCCACCACCGATCCTTTGACACTTACCGAGTTATTGACGAGATTTACGATGGATACCCCGACTTCCCAGACCCCCAGGACCATTAGGACGAAGGATCCGATAATCGTGCCGATGGCAGGTACCGCTACGACGTAGCGAGAAAGTTCAATGATGCGGCGCATGCGGTAACGATAGTCCTTGGTCCATAGAGCCAATAGTGACTTGGGCGCTTGGCGCCGCTACCATCTAGTTATTGCCGAGTTTTGGGCCTACCGGGGAGCACTGTCAGATGTCAGCTAAAACGATCGACGCGACCGTAAGCGAACTGCCGCCGAATGACCCGGCGACCTGGCGCAATGTGCCGCAATCGTCAGTGCCAATCGACCCAGCCCGGGTGCAAGCGCTCCTAGATCAAGAGTGGGAGCGATTCGCCGCCACTACCAGCGGCTCCGCCGCGCAGTTTGCGCGTGCGGCAGGATCATTGCCGTTGGGTGTGCCCTCGTCTTTTCAGCATTGGGATCCGTACCCGATTTCGATCGAATCGGCCAAGGGTGCCTGGCTACAAGATGTCGATGGTCGCCCACTCCTTGACCTTTCAATGGGGTTTGGTGCGATGTTGGTTGGCCATCTCAATCCGGTCGTGGTCGCCGCTGTTACTACCGCGCTTGAAACGGGCACACTTTTCGTAACTCCATCGCCCTCGGCAACGCAGGTCGCTGAAAGATTCCAGCGCCGGTTCGGGCTCGACCTCATTCGCTTTACTAATTCGGGCACCGAGGCCACGATGTATGCGGTGCGCACTGCGCGTGCCTACACCCATCGCCACGCGATCGTGAAAATCGAGGGTGGGTACCACGGCGGTTATGACGCACTGGCCGTTTCCGTCAAACCCGATGTAGCAGTAGCCGGTCCCGAAGGCTTCCCGACCCCGGTTGTCCCGTTTGACGTTGAGGCCGGCACCGTGCACGTTGTTCCATATAACAATCTCGAGCGCCTCGAGGAGATCCTGAGCGCTCATAGCGACGAGATCGCCGCGGTGGTCATGGAGCCGGTTTTGGAGAACATTTCGATCGTTCTTCCAGATGCCGGGTACCTAGCAGGAGTGCGGGCAGCATGTGATGCGCACGGTGTGCTCCTTGTTTTTGACGAAGTTAAGACCGGGCTGACCGCTGGTTACGGCGGTGCATCCCAACGCCTGGGAGTGACCCCGGATCTGGTTTGTCTTGCCAAGAGCATTGGCGGCGGCCTGCCGCTGGCTGCATTTGGTGGGCGCGCTGAGGTGATGGCCGCCGTTACCGATGGCCGCATGCCGCACTTTGGTACGTATAACGGAAATCCTTTGGTGATGGCGGCCGCAGCTGCGGTTGACGAGATTTGCACCGAGGAGGCACTTGCTGCCGCGGAGTCCGTGAATGAGGGTGCGCTGCGCGCCGTAGATGACCTAATCGTGCGCCACGAACTACCCGCACACACCGTGGGCTTTGGGGTTAAGGGCGCGATCACCTGGTCGACCACACCGGTTCGCACCTACCGCGATTACAAGCGCACCGATTTCGGTGCCGCCGAACTCAGTTGGCTCTGGGGCGTTAACCGAGGCATCCTGACCCCGCCCGGGCTCGATGAGCAGTGGCTGGTCTCCCTTGCGCACACGGCCGCGGATATGACGTTGATGGTCGATGCTTTTGACGAGTTGGCACAAGCCCTGCGGGCTTAAATGGGAGTAAGGGCACCTCGCCCAGATCGCGGCCGGTGCCAAGGAGTGCTCGGGCGCCTGATGCGAGAAGATGGGGAGTGCCCAATCGCCTGGCGAACTCGACGTCACCTTATCTCCTGCAGCATGCCGACAATCCCGTGGATTGGTGGGAGTGGTCTGCCGAGGCGTTCGACGAAGCGCGGCGCCGTGATGTGCCAATCTTCTTATCAATCGGCTATTCAGCCTGCCACTGGTGTCATGTCATGGCCCATGAATCCTTCGAGGATCAAGGAATCGCGGAGTACTTGAATGCGAACTTTGTTTCAATAAAGGTTGATCGCGAGGAGCGTCCCGACATTGATTCGGTGTACATGGACGTAACCGTTGCGATGACCGGCCATGGCGGCTGGCCGATGACGGTGATCTTGGATCATGATGCGCGCCCCTTCTATGCGGGTACTTACTTTCCGCCGACGCCGCGCCACGGCATGCCATCATTTCCGCAACTGCTGACGGCGATCACTGATTCGTGGACTCAGCGCCGTGATGAGGTTCTGGCGGCAGGTCAGCGCATCATCACCGCAATTAATGAACGGACCACTCTGATACCAGAAGGTGGGCCTCCTGATGCGGGCGACCTTCGTGCGGCGGTGGCGGCTGCAGAGCAAGACTTTGATGCAGCGCAGGGCGGGTTTGGCGGTGCACCTAAGTTCCCGCCGTCGATGCTGCTTGAGTTCTTACTGCGTGAGTCGGCGCGCACCGACGATGCATTCGCGCTCGCAATGGCGGAGCGCACCCTCAACGCGATGGCACGTGGCGGACTCTTCGATCAACTAGGTGGCGGGTTCGCTCGTTACTCGGTCGACGCCGACTGGGTGGTGCCACATTTTGAGAAGATGCTTTATGACAATGCGCTATTGCTGCGCGTCTATGCCCACTGGTGGCGACTAACCGGCTCAGCTCTTGCCGAGCGGGTGGTGCGGCAAACGGCCGAATTCTTGCTCCGGGAAATGCGAACCCCAGAAGGCGCATTCGCCTCCGCACTCGATGCCGATAGCGAAGGTGTTGAGGGCTTGTTCTATGCGTGGTCGCCTGCACAACTGGTTGAGGTGCTTGGCGCAGATGATGGCGTCTGGGCGGCTGACCTACTTGCGGTAACGACTTCCGGAACCTTCGAGCACGGGCTGTCGACCCTGCAATTGCGCGACGAGCCGTCGGATCTGCCGCGTTGGGAGCAAATTAGGTCCGCCCTGTTCGAGGCTCGGGCGCAGCGGGTGCGACCAGGTCGCGACGACAAGGTGGTTGCGTCCTGGAACGGGCTCGCAATCGCGGCATTGGCAGAAGCAGGGGCACTATTCGGTGAGCCGGACTGGATCGAGGCGGCCGTAGCCGCGGCAGACCTGCTCCTGGCGGTGCATTTGGGTGCCCATGACGATGATCGGCTCTGCCGCACTTCGCGTGACGGTCGGGCCGGTGCCAACGATGGTGTACTTGATGACTACGGCAACGTGGCTGAGGGCTTCTTGGCCCTCTACCAAGTGACCGGGGCTGATGAATGGCTGGTGCTCGCGGGCATGCTGCTTGATATCGCGATCCAGCATTTCGCCGATGGCGAAGGCGGGTTCTTCGATACAGCCGATGACGCACCCGCATTGGTGCGCCGACCACGCGATGCTGTTGACAATGCCGAGCCCTCGGGCTGGTTTGCCACCGCGAACGCCTGCATCACTTTCTCGGCACTTACCGGGGTCAGCGAATACCGGGTTATCGCGGAGCGGGCCCTTGGAGCTGCGAAGATGCTGTCAAAGCGATCGCCAAGGGCCGCTGGCTGGGGTTTGGCCGCGGCATCGGCTTTGCGCACCGGACCAATTGAGATAGCCGTGATCGGTACGCCTGCAGATCCCCGCGCGGCCGACTTGCATCACATCGCCTTGATGTCGGCGTCACCAGGTGCGGTAACTGCGCTGGCGGTGGCCGGAGAGGAATCCAGTGTGCCGCTGCTGCGCGATCGGCCGGCGGTAGACCAGTTGGCGACCGCGTACGTCTGCCACGGGTTCGTTTGTCAGCGCCCGACTACATCCGCGGTTGAATTGGAAAAGTTAGTTGCGCCCAGCAATACGCATTAGCGAAGTCATCAGTCCTTCAAGGGATCCCCGCAGTTAGGCCGGTCTTTATCTAGACGAGTGCTAATTACTCGTCATTCTCAAAGCAGGCAAACGCGATCCAGCACGAAGCGGTGTAAGAGGGTTTTTGGGTTTTGCCGATACCGGCCACGGCGGAACGCGCCCAACCCACCCCAAGTGCGAGTCGGTCAGACGGGGTTGAGCGAATACCCAAGGGGAACACGCGGGGAGCCGAAACGCAACAACAAATGATCGACGGTCTAGAACCAACGGGGCAACCCCCATGAACGCCCACCGCGCAACCGTGCTAGTTCTAGCCACGTCGGCTGACGTCTTTCTAAGGAATGAAATACATCGGGTTGGGTAGTAAGAACCCCTGAGCGGTATGCCCACCGGCCGAGTCACTGATTTGATCGCCGATCGCGAACCCGATTCGCCAGCCTTGCTTCTCGATTTCGGCACGGGCGTTTGATTTGTAGACGAGGGCGGTCAAGGACTCTTGGGCGGGGGAGCGAGTCACCAGTTTTTGCCAACCCGTGATGCCACGTGCACGCAAGCACGCGACTATGACGGGGCGCTGCGCATCGTTACCGCCGGTGATGATGAACACGGTGGCTCCGAGCTTCTTTGCCGCGTTGAATAAATCCCGCGTTGGCGCGATAGCGGGCATCGCGCATTCCTCGTCGTAAGTTAGCCATTGCGCATACGGCATGTCGAAGTTCGCCGCACTCTCGAGGTCGTACCAATCCAGCAGGGTGTCGTCGACGTCGAAGACCACCGCTGGCTTGCACACCTCCTGCGAGGTATCGCCGCAGGTTCGAACAAGCCATTTGCGCAGGAACTTCTCGGCGCTTTTCGCTACGGCGCGCTGATCATTTACGAATTGGCCGGATGCGCGGTATGCGCGGACTTCGTCGGCGAAGCCAGCTCCGGCTTGGTAGAAACCGGTGGCGGAAAGCGGTGGTAGCCGCTGGTCCACCCCCTGAATCTGGGTTGCCTGACCGGGCACGATGATCGGGTGCACATCGGTTGCCGCAAGCGCCGGCGCCACTGCCATTAAGCCGGTCAGGGCCAAGGCGGCAAGCGCCGTTGCTGGACTAGATACCCGGCGAGTTATTGGCTTACGCATTTTTCTATGTTATCCGGATGCTTCGGGCTGCGCGATAGTCCGCACTAACCGGGTGCAACGGAGTAACCTGCCCATGTGGGTCTTAGAAATCTCCTATACGGCGTCTATGAGCGCAATCTCCTGGGGCAGATTCCGCCGGCTGATCGTCCGCGGCATATCGGGGTAATTCTCGACGGAAACCGCCGGTGGGCAACCGCCCAGGGCTCATCATCTTCGGCCGGCCATCGAGCCGGCGCCGCCAAGATAGTTGATTTCCTCGGCTGGTGCGATGAAGTTGACGTGGAAGTGGTGACCTTGTGGCTGCTGTCCACCGATAACCTGAATCGGCCGGAGCCTGAACTTGGCGCACTGCTAGGGATCATTGAAGAAACTGTGACCGGGCTGGTTGCCCAGGGCCGTTGGCGGCTGCACCCGGTGGGCGCCCTTGATCTGTTGCCGGACTGCACGGCTCGGTTACTTAAAGAGGCCGAGGAGGCCACGGCCGACGTTTCCGGTTCACTTGTCAATATCGCGGTTGGCTATGGCGGTCGACGTGAGGTGGTCGACGCCGTGCGTTCGTTACTTCAGGAACAAGCTAGTCAGGGCACGAGTCTGGACGAACTTGCTCAGGTTATTGACGTTGAGCACATCACCGAACACCTGTATACCAAAGGTCAGCCCGACCCTGACTTAGTAATTCGAACATCAGGTGAACAGCGGCTGTCCGGCTTCTTGCTGTGGCAAAGTGCGCACTCGGAGTTTTACTTCTGTGAGGCCTATTGGCCGGATTTTCGCCATGTTGACTTCCTGCGGGCTCTGCGTGCCTACGCCGATCGGCAGCGCCGGTTCGGCGTTTAGTCACCGGCGTGTCATCGCACCATGTCACCTTTGTCCCTTTAGCGTCAGAGTCGCGGGTTTGCAGCCGCGGACCCGCGTCCGCGCCCGGCCGCCTGCGGCCGCACAGGAGGCTAAGTGACCCCTTCAAAGTCCAGCCCAGCCCGCCGCACCTACGTCCTTGATACTTCGGTTTTACTCTCAGATCCCCGGGCAATGCTGCGCTTTGATGAACATGATGTCGTTATCCCTGTTGTTGTAATTATCGAGCTCGAGGCCAAGCGCAGTCATCCAGAGCTCGGGTATTTCGCGCGCAATGCGCTGCGATTATTAGACGATCTGCGTATTACCCATGGCCGCCTAGATGCCGCGATGCCGGTCGGTGAGCTAGGCGGCACCTTGCGCGTCGAGCTCAACCACATCGATACCTCGGTATTGCCGACCGGGTTCCAATTGGGCGATAACGACACCCGCATTTTGGCGGTGGCCCGCAGTTTGTCCAATGAGGGGTGCGATGTTGTCCTTGTCAGCAAGGACCTCCCGATGCGCGTCAAGGCCTCAGCCGTCGGACTGGCCGCAGAGGAGTATCGCGCGGAGTTGGTCGTTGAGACCGGTTTCACCGGGATGGCCGAGATCGATGTAGCGGCCGCGGAAATCGATCAACTTTATGACGAAGCCGTTATTGATCTAGATGCTGCCCGCGACCTTGCCTGTCACACCGGCTTGGTGCTGATCTCCGATCGCGGTAGTGCACTGGGCAGGGTAACCGCCGATAAGCGAGTGCGCTTGGTGCGTGGTGATCGAGAGGCATTTGGTCTGCACGGGCGAAGTGCGGAGCAGCGCATCGCTCTTGACCTACTTCTTGACCCGGATATCGGGATCGTCTCACTTGGAGGTCGCGCCGGTACCGGAAAGAGCGCACTAGCTTTGTGTGCTGGCCTGGAGGCCGTGCTTGAGCGCAGGCAGCATCGCAAGGTGATCGTGTTCCGGCCGCTATTTGCTGTCGGCGGTCAAGAGCTTGGCTACTTGCCGGGAAATGAGCAAGAGAAGATGTCTCCGTGGGGGCAGGCGGTCTTCGACACGTTGGGTGCGGTCACGACCCAAGAGGTCGTCGAAGAGATCGTCGACCGCGGGATGCTCGAAGTCTTGCCCCTGACCCACATCCGGGGGCGCTCGCTGCACGATGCGTTCGTCATCGTTGACGAAGCCCAATCCCTTGAACGCAATGTGCTGTTGACGGTGCTGTCGCGCATCGGCCGCGATAGCCGGGTCGTGCTCACCCACGACGTTGCTCAGCGCGACAATCTGCGGGTGGGCCGCCACGACGGCGTAGTAGCGGTGGTTGAGAAGTTGAAGGGGCACCCGTTATTCGCCCATGTCACCTTGACTCGATCAGAGCGCTCACCGATTGCGGCTTTGGTTACCGAGATGCTGGAAAGCATTGAACTTTAGCTTTTAACATTATCGCTTGTGCCTAGTCGTGCGTCTTGTGAACGTGACTTCGTGCATGTTCGATCGCGGCCGGGGTGCTTTCGAAGACGTGTTTTTCGTGCGAAAGGTGTTTGTACACTCCCATATTCTGAAAAATACTCACGTGGTCGGCTTTGATACCTGAGAGCAGAACGGTGATACCCCTGCCCTCTAGAGTCTTGATCGTCTGACCCAGTACTGCGGCCCCTGTTGCGTCCAACGTGTTCACTCGCGAAAGCCGAAGGATCACGACGCGAACGTCACTGACTTCAGCAACTTCGAGCAAGAAGGTGTGCGCCGCCCCGAAGAATAAGGGTCCGTCGAGGCGAAATGCGACAACGTGCTCGTTTAAAAGTGCAAGCTCAGCCGCACTGTGGTCACCAGTATCCAAGGGTATTTCATCTACGTGCGCAGACTTTGCAATCTGTCGCAATGCGTATAGACCGGCAATAACGAGGCCGATGATTACGGCTGTAACCAAGTCGAGCACGACGGTCGCTAGGGCAGTAGCGATTAACACGATGGCATCACCGCGGGTAGTTCGTAACAAAGTGCGTAGATTCGAAACTTCCACCATCTGGACGGTGGTCGCGAGCAGGACGCCCGCGAGTGCCGCAAGTGGAATATAGGAAACCCATTGCGCGGCCACGAGGATGACCAATAGCAACGCCAACGACTGCGTGATCGCGGCGAGCCTAGATCTCGCGCCGGTGCGCACATTGACCGCTGTCCGGGCAATTGCGGCAGTAGCCGGAATGCCGCCGAACAAGGGGGACGCGAGGTTAGCGATACCTTGACCGAATAGCTCCCTATTTGAATTGTGACGTTCACCCACGCTCATTGCGTCGGCGACCGTTGCTGAGAGCAGGCTTTCAAGTGCCGCCAGCGCGGCAACAGCTGCGGCTGGTAGCAGCAGCGCTGAAATCTGACCCCAGGGGATTGCTGGGATCGAAGGGGTTGGTAGCCCGGTTGGGATGGCTCCGATGGTCGCAACATCTAAGTCGGTGACCACTACGAGGATGGTTGCCACCGCAACGGCGACGAGTGAAACGGGTAGCCCGGGGCGAAATCGCAGTGCTAGGAGCATGCAGGCGGCGACACCGAATGCGATTAGTACCGGTGCGAGATCTGGGTCTGCGAGCCACTGTTGAATTGATGAAAGTGCGATGAGGACGACTTTGTCTCCCACACCTGGATAGCCGAGCGCTGAGGGAACTTGTTGAAGAGCGATGATGATGGCAATTCCGAGAGTGAAGCCTTCGACGACAGGGAGCGGGATAAATCGCATATAGCGCCCAGCTCCAGCAAGTGCCAAGCCGATCAGCATCAAACCGGCGATTAGGCCAACGACGAGCACCCCAGATGGCCCGTAGATCGCGACTATTGGCAGGAGCACCACCGCCATGGCGCCGGTGGGTCCGCTGACCTGCAAGTTGCTGCCACCGAAGAATGCGGCGAATAATCCCGCGACGATTGCGGTGATTAGGCCAGGCCCAGCGCCCATCCCGGAAGTAAGGCCGAAAGCAAGTGCCAGTGGCAGGGCGACGATGGCCACGGTGATACCGGCGAGTACATCGCGCTTGGGATTTCGACGCATGGCCGTGTAGTCACTTCGAGTAGGCAACAAGGCCCGGGCTCGAGTCGAGATCTCGTGGGTGGCCGAACCAACCCAGTTGACGGTCAAGAAGCCAACACCTTGCCCGCCCCTAATTCGCGCTTGAGCCCATCTTGATCGTTGAGGACATCAAGCAGGATTGCGCGAGCTGCGATCAAGAGGTCACGAATCTCCGGCGCGGCGATCGAGTAGAAGACTTCGCCACCGCGACGGGCCTGTAACACCAACCCGGTGCGCCTCAGCACGGCCAATTGGTGGGAAAGGTTACTGGGCTCGATTGCGATTTCAACTAGTAACTCGTGTACGGCATGCTCGCGTTCGGAAAGCAACTCAAGGACCCGGATCCGGGCGGGGTGACCGAGTGTCCGAAAAAAATCGGCTTTGGCTTCGTACAACGGTTTGGTGATGGCGACCTCCAGCGCTGCTACCTACTGCGGGATTCTTACCGTTGACTTTAACATGTGAACATGTTTTCATTTTGCTGGCGCAATTACGGAACGATATGTGGACAAGGTTGTTGACAAGCATGTGATCCCCGTCACTTCAATGTGCTGGGCTCTCGGGTAATCCTGTTACGAAAATCGATCTATGTCCATTTTGTGCTATTTGGCAGTGAGAACTACCACCCGCAATTAACGTGACACAACGGCCGGCACCGGGCACGGTAGAGCCTATGAAGTCAGCGCCGAGGGGTGGGTGAAAATGCAGGGCAAGCTGATCGGGTCAACAGTTGTTGCTGTTGCCACCGCCCTTGCGCTGTTGCTTACCGGGCCGGGGGCCGTGGCGGCCGAGGGGCCGGCCGGCGCTGACCAGGTAGCTCCCGCGCCGCCCGAGCGCAAGCAGGTTGAATTTGCCCTGGCCCAGGGGGAATTCAAGTCAAGTGATCGTCGCGGGGTGCTGGTGAGCCTTTATCAAGGTAAGTGGTTTATGCCACGGCGCGAGAAAGTCCGCAAGTGCATAGCCAAGCGTGAGAGCGGCGCGAATTACCGGGCCGTAAGCGCTGGCGGCCGCTATCGCGGTGCGTACCAGATGAGCCGCCGGCTAGCGGTGGGTGCCTCATGGATGATGCAGCGCGAGGTGCGCAAGGAGTTTGGATCCGAAGGAGTAAAGCTGGTGAGCGCCTTGCGCAAGAAGCCAACCCAGCAGTGGAACCGATATTGGCAGGACCGGGCTTTTTGGACCATCTGGCGTCATGGCGAAGGCAAAAGCCACTGGCGCGGTGGCGGAAAAAAATGCATGAAGCGCCGGTAATTACTTCGGCGGCCCAACCGGAATCCGCGCGGAAATTGGGCGCATGGTCTCAGCAAAGAAATCATTTCCCAAGTCATCGACGACAACGAAGGCCGGGAAGTCGACAACTTCAATGCGCCAGACGGCTTCCATCCCAAGTTCGGGAAAGTCAAGGACTTCGACTTTAGTGATGTTGTCCTGCGCCAAGCGCGCAGCCGGCCCCCCAATTGACCCAAGATAAAAACCGCCGTTGGTCTTACAGGCTTCGGTGACGGCTTTACTTCTGTTGCCCTTGGCGAGCATGACGAATGAGCCACCGGCTTTCTGGAATAGATCAACGTAACCATCCATCCGACCGGCGGTGGTTGGCCCGAAGGAACCCGATGCGTAGCCTGCGGGGGTCTTGGCCGGACCGGCGTAGTAGACGACGTGGTTTCGGAAATACTCAGGCAGCGGTTCGCCTCGGTCCAGCATTGACTTAATCCGTGCATGGGCAAGGTCACGAGCGACGATCAAGGATCCGGTAAGTGATACCCGGGTTTTTACGGGTAGCCCATGTAATTGCGCTCGGACCTCATCCATCGGTACATCAAGATTTATTCGCACAACTTCATGCTCAAGTGTGGCTTCTTCGATTTCCGGTAAGTAGTGGGCTGGTTCGCGCTCGAGTGCTTCCAGGAAGACACCTTCGGGGGTGATCTTTGCCAGTGCCTGCCGATCAGCGGAGCAGGAAACGGCAATTGCCACGGGGCACGAGGCGCCATGGCGGGGGAGCCGGATTACTCGCACATCGTGGCAGAAGTACTTGCCGCCGAATTGCGCCCCGATACCAAACTCTTGGGTCATCTTCCAAATCACTTGCTCCATTGCCAGATCGCGAAAGCCATGCCCTGTTGGTGAGCCGTGCACTGGCAAGGAATCGTAATAACGTGCGCTCGCGTATTTTGCGGTCTTGACGGCAAACTCGGCGCTGGTGCCACCGACGACAACGGCTAAGTGATAGGGCGGGCAGGCGGCGGTGCCGATGCTGCGGAGTTTTTCATCCAAGAAAGTGGCGAATGACTCGGGATTTAGGAGCGCTGCCGTTTCCTGATACAAAAAACTCTTGTTCGCACTGCCACCACCTTTGGCCATAAAGAGGAATTCGTAGGACTCCTCATGACCAGCATGGTCATTGGCATAAATCTCAATCTGGGCCGGCAGGTTGTTTCCGGTATTGCGCTCCTCCCACATCGTGATGGGCGCGAGTTGTGAGTAACGCAGGTTGAGTTTTTGATAGGCGTCAAAGATACCGGCCGATAGGTGCTCGGCATCTGCACCGGATGTCCAGACGTGTTTGCCGCGTTTGCCCATGACGATCGCGGTGCCGGTGTCCTGGCACATTGGCAAGACGCCGCCGGCCGCGATATTCGCATTCTTGAGCAGGTCCAGTGCAACAAAGCGGTCATTGGGGCTGGCCTCTGGGTCGGTCAAAATCGAAGCAAGCTGCTCGAGGTGAGCTGGGCGCAGCAGGTGCGAGATGTCTTTGATGGCCTCAAAGGCCAAAAGGCGTAGGGCTGCCGGCTCGACCTGGAGGAAGGTGCGCCCGCCGGCTGACACGGTGGAAACACCATCGGTGGTAATCAGCCGGTACTTGGTGGTGTCATCGCCGAGGGGCAGGAGGTCTTGGTACTGGAAGTCCATGCCCTCAGCGTAGACCTGCATGTCTTGGGGCGGGGTGGTGCTCACACTGCAGTTCGCGGATGGTCCCGCTCTTGCTACGCATGACGATTGAATGGGTGGTGGGGCCGTCTGGGCCGAAGTGGACCCCGCGCAGGAGATCACCGTCAGTGATGCCAGTGGCGCAGAAGAAAATATTGTCACCGGTAACCAGATCATCAGTTGTCAGTACCCGGTCTAGGTCGTGCCCGGCAGCAATAGCCTTTTGTCGTTCCTCCGCATCACGTGGCCAAAGGCGGGCCTGGATGGTGCCTCCGAGGCAGGCCATCGCGCAGGCGGCAATGATGCCTTCGGGGGTGCCCCCGATGCCGGCTAGCAAGTCAACGCCGGTGCCTGGCCGTGCGGCCATAATGGCCCCGGCTACGTCGCCGTCGGTAATGAATTTGATGCGGGCGCCAGCTTTACGCACGTTCTCGACAAGTTCTTCGTGTCGGGGGCGATCAAGGATGCAAACGGTCAAGTCAGCAATGCTTTCGCCCTTACGTGCAGCTATCTGCTCCAGGTTCCAGGCGATTGGTGCGGTGATGTCGATGACATCTGCGCATTGGGGCCCGACTACGAGTTTTTCCATATAGAAAACCGCACTCGGGTCGTACATGGCCCAGCGCTCCGCGACGGCAATGACGGCGATCGCATTTGGCATCCCCTTTGCCGCAAGAGTGGTGCCATCGATGGGATCGACGGCCACGTCGGCTTCTGGCCCGGTGCCATCTCCCACCCGCTCGCCGTTGAAGAGCATGGGAGCATCATCTTTTTCGCCTTCACCGATCACGACAACGCCGTTCATCGACACGCTGCCGATCAGCGAGCGCATGGCGTTAACGGCGGCCGCGTCGGCACCATTTTTGTCACCTCGGCCGACCCAGCGCGCAGCCGCGATTGCCGCGGTCTCGGTGACCCGAACTAATTCCAGAGCCAGGTTGCGGTCAGGTACTTCGCCGCCGGCTACAGAGGTATTCGCAGCGCTCATCTTGGCCTCCATCGGGGGAGTCTAGCCGCTGGCCGCGGCGCTATCGCGCCTTTAGTGTTGATGCAGCATCATTGTCTGGTGACCACACCCCAGCCGACCGGGCGACCCAATGCCCGAATGCGCCAGAGCGTTGCCGACATGGTGTGGTCCATGGGTTTGGTGCTGGCCCTGATCGGCGTAATTATGCTCGTTACCCTCCGGCCGCAACCTGATGCGGTGAAAGTCGTTGACCCAACGCAGGTGTTGATAGCCGCTCGGGCCTTGGCCCCGTTCCCGGTATTGGTGCCCGAGGGTCTAGACGGATATCAGGTCACGAGCGCGAGGTGGCAGGAGACTGCGAAATCTGGTGGTGCACTCGTGCTGCACCTTGGGTACGTGACCCCGGGCAACCAGTACTTACAGGTCAGCCAGTCGGCGGCAACTAGCGGCGAGTTCATCGCGGAGCAGACTGCTGGCGGTATTGTGGTTGAGCAAATACGCATCGACGGTGCGCAGTGGCAATTATATGAAACTGCCGAGCGGATCTCATTAGTGCTGCTTGGTGACGAGGTCATCACGGTGGTTAGCGGTACGGCGACCCGAGAAGAACTCGAGCAGGTCGTGCGGTCCTTGAAGCCGAACTAGTCGGGGGCCTTTGCCTGCTCTAGTCGGGCTCGGGTGGTGTTGAGCCAGCCCTGGCAAACGGCCGCAAGTTCTTCACCGCGCTCCCAAAGGGCCAAGGACTCCTCGAGCGTGAGACCACCGGCTTCGAGTTGCTGAACAATCAGCGAGAGTTCATCGCGCGCGGCTTCGAAACTCGGGTTTTCGACACTTTCTGGTTTCTTGCTGGTCACGCCTTCTCCTTCATTCGGGTTGCGGCAAAACGCCCCTTGGCTAAGCGAATATCAACTATCTGATCGTCTTTTACCTGTGACTCGTCGCGCACGATCGCACCATCACCGGCGAGAACTATCGCGTACCCACGATCTAGAGTCGCAGCCGGCGACAGTGCGCGAACCTGCGCGGCTAGGTGCGCGATCTGGGCTGCCGACTTTTCGACCAGATGGGTGATAACCGTCGTCATTCTTCTGCGATGATCCTGGATCTTGGTGGCTTCGCGTTCGAATTGGTTCATCACCGAGACCCGTGCTCGGTTGCGCAGGGCGAGGACGATGGACTCCTGCTCGACAAGTGAAGGCACCACTCGCTTGGCCGCATCGGTGGGTGTTGATGCGCGTAGATCCGAGACAAAATCCAATAGTGGCGCGTCCTGCTCGTGACCGATAGCGCTAACAATTGGTGTCAAGCAGTTACTAACGGCGCGAACTAGACTCTCATTACTGAAAGGTAGAAGATCCTCAACGCTGCCACCGCCACGCGTAATGATGATGACATCAACGTCTGGATCTGCCGCCAACTGCTCAAGCGCACCGATTACCTCGGGCACGCACTGCACACCCTGCACCGCGACTTCGCGAATCTCGAATTCGATACCGGGCCACCGGTCGTTAGCGTTCACGGTGACATCGTGCATGGCGGCGCTGCCCCGACCGCAGATCAAGCCAATTTTACGTGGCAAAAATGGAAGGGGCCGCTTTCGCTCTGCCGCGAAGAGCCCTTCGGCGGCGAGTAGCGTGCGCAGGCGTTCGAGTTGGGCTAGTAGGTCACCGATGCCGACGGCACGGATTTGCTTGGCTCGAAACTGCAGGCTGCCTTTGCCGGTGTAGTACTCGGGCTGAGCAAACACGATGATGCGCTGCCCGGCGGCTACCGGTGGCTCGACCGCACCGAGCACTTTCGCATCGGCCACGATCGTGATCGACATCTCCACATCTGGGTCGCGTAGCGTCAGATAGAACTGCCGCGCGCCAGGGCGTGGCCGGTATTCGGCCACCTGGCCGTCAATCCAGACGGCCCCGAGACGGCCAACCCATTCGGCAACCGCCCGCGAGACAGTGCGAACTGCCGCCGGTTCCTCTGGCGTGGTCTGCAGTGCCATTTGACCTCCTTTGCCAGCAGCAGCCTAAGCAGGGACCACCAGACGGCCGTACGATGGAGGGGTGGACAACCCGACCAAGAAGGTTCTGCTGGCTGAACCACGGGGTTACTGCGCTGGCGTCGATCGCGCGGTGGTGACCGTCGAGAAGGCTCTTGAGCTCTATGGCGCCCCGGTTTATGTGCGCAAGGAGATCGTTCATAACAAGCATGTCGTCCAAGATTTGCAAAGTCGCGGCGCCATCTTCGTTGACGAACTAGATGAGGTGCCGGAGGGCTCCACCGTGGTTTTTTCGGCCCACGGCGTGGCACCGATTGTGCATATGCAAGCCGCTGAACGGGATCTGAAAGCAATTGACGCCACCTGCCCGCTTGTTACCAAGGTGCACGCTGAAGTAAAGCGATTCGCAAATGAAGGATTCCAGATCCTCCTGATCGGGCATGCTGACCACGAGGAGGTTGTCGGCACCGCCGGGGAGGCCCCCGAAGTCATTACGGTTGTGCAAGATGTGGCCGAAGCCGCCACGGTGGAGGTGTCCGACCCATCGAAGTTGATTTGGCTTTCGCAGACCACTTTGTCGGTAGACGAAGCGATGCAGACTGTGGATGTTTTGAAGTCAAGGTTCCCGAATCTACTCAGCCCGCCAAGTGATGACATCTGCTACGCAACCCAAAATCGCCAAGTAGCCGTCAAAGCAATGGCGGAACAATGTGATGTTGTCATTGTTGTTGGGTCTGCGAACTCCTCGAATTCGGTGCGCCTTGTCGAAGTCGCGCTTGAAGCTGGCGCCAGCAACTCGTACCGGGTAGACAATGCAACCGAATTGCGCGAGGAATGGTTTAACCAAACTGCCACGGTAGGGGTGACCAGCGGGGCATCGGTCCCGGAGCAGCTGGTCGATGAGGTACTGGCTTGGTTGCAAGTGCGTGGCTACGGTTCGGTCGAAGTAGTTAAGACGGCCGAGGAGACGTTAATTTTCGCGCTGCCGCCGGAGTTGCGGCGGGATATGAAGGCCGCTGAGCAAGCCAAAGGCAAATAGTCAATCAGCGGCGCTGCGCGCGCACGATCACGATGATCAAGGCGATCAGTGTTGAGCCAATTACCCAGGCCCAGTTATCGGCGAGGGTGAAGAACACCGCAACTGCTCGACCGATGAGCGCACCGCCCGTGCTGGTGACACCTATTTGACCGACCGTGATCGCCGCTAAGAAGAACGCAATGGGTGGTGCAATGACGGCGACAGCCAGATCGCCGGCTCGAACGGTTAATGCCGCGTAGCCACTTGAGATGAGCAGTGCCAGCCCGGTGACCAGCCCAAGGCCGGCGCCGGCGACGAAGATATCGATGCACCCAAAGAGCAACGTGCTGCCGATAACGATCGCGTATACGCCGATTGGCCGAAGCCCGCGGGTAGGTGTGGTGTTGGTGGTGTTGGTGGAGTTGGTGAAGGTACGTCGGGCTCTGCGCCCGCGCGGCTCATCAATTGCTACTAGCGCTGGTAAATCGGCATCTGGCGTGATCGCAATTACCGCAGGTGCGGTGCGACGCGGCGTTGGGGGCAGCAGGCCAGCAAGGGGTGCCGGCGCAACAGGTCGAGCCTCGCCGTCGATGACCTGCAGGGTGCGCAACTTGCCCACCCGGTCTGAACTGACGGCGGCAATCGCATCGGCCCCCGTGGTGGCCCGGCTACTGCGAAATAGCCGGCCGGTGTCAGCGGGCTGGCTATTCTTCGCCGGTGGCACATCATCCGGCGGCCGGAACAAGGAGCTGTATGCCTCGTCCTCGGCTGGGTTTGTTTCCTCGCTCACGGAAGTACGGTACTCAACTGGCTAGGTGATTGGTGGTCGCCCGGTCACCGATGAATTCGCGCGCCGTCAAGACCCGCGCCTGCGCGGTGATGGCGGTGGCCTCTGGGAGCTCATCATCGGTGACACCGCATTCGTTAAATGCCCGAGTCGTGACCAGGACCCGCGTCTCAAGTGAGGCGACCGCTTTGTTGTAGTGCCCAACTGCGGAGTCCAGTGCGGAACCCACCTTGCTGAAGTGCTGGGCCAAAATGGCGATGCGTGAATGCAGATCGCGCCCAAGCCGAGAGATTTCCTCGGCGTTGGCGGCAAGGCGTTCGTGGCGCCAGGTCAGCGCGACGGTGCGCATGAGCGCAAACATCGTGGTCGGCGTGGCCGGCACGATATTGCGGCTGAATGCGTAATCCAGCAGGTCCGGGCGCATTTGCAAGGCGACTTCCAGGAGGGACTCCGACGGTAGGAACAACACCACGAACTCGACGTTCTGTGGCACATGTCGGCGGTAGTCCTTGCTATTTAGTGAGTCAATGTGGCGGATAACGTCAGTGGCGTGCTGGCCGAGCAGGTGCCTGACGGCGGCATCATCGGTTACTTGTTCGGCTTCTAGGAACGCCGCCAGTGGCACCTTGGCATCGACCACGATGGACCGATCACCGGCTAGGTGAATGACCATGTCGGGGCGAAGTGCCCCGCCGTCGCCTTGGTGCGTGGACTGCTCATCAAAATCGACCCGGTCGAGCATCCCCGCGGCTTCGACTAGACGTCGCAATTGCATCTCACCCCACCGCCCACGGGCTCCGGTGCGACCAAGGACCGCTGCGAGCCGCGAGGCCTCGCGCCGCACCTCGTCGGTTGAGCGCTGCAGTGATAGCACGTGCTGGCTCAGCTGTGTGGTCAGTTCCGTGCGCAAGGTGGCCTGGCCGGTGGTGGCTTCCTGCTGCTGCCGGGCGACCTGATCGGCGAGAGCGCCCAAAGAGGCGGTGACCGGAATCAGGGCCGACGCCCAATCGGCGGGCGCCGAGCGCCGAGCGGACCTGGCGGCGGCGGCGGCGCCAACCGCGATTCCCAGGGCCAAAACCAAACCGATACCGATGACGACAACTGCCAGTGCGGGAAGTGATGTATCCATGGCTCAAGGGTCCCAGCAGGGTCTGACAGTTACCGCCTTCGACACGGTTGCGATCGGTTAACTACTCTTCATTACCCTCAAAGCAACTACCGTTATAGGCAGAGATATAACCTGAGGGGCTCGAGGTGCCGCCGATTCTGCCGGCACCCGGGCGCACCCACCCAACACTTAGGGCCAACCGGTCACTTGGTGCCGAGCAAATTGGCGCGGCAACTTCACTCTTCGACATTTGATTTCCTTTACTAAGTTAACCCGCTGCTTGCGGCTATCACCAATGAGAACACCGCTAGCACCTAATGGCAATGACCCGACGAGACTCACGAAAAGTGCCCGCGAAACACTCTCCGTGCCTCACGTAGGAATGCCCGCGTAACGGTGAGCATTCTTAGGCATGAGAAATGGGTTATCGATGACGTCTCGTGCCGAGATCACCACCAAGTACGCGAAGGTTTATGCGAAGGCTTCGAAGAAGGACAAGGGCCGGATCCTGACCCAGGTGATGGGGGTGACGGGTTGGTCGCGGGATAACGCCCGCCGCCGACTTACCTCGGCCGCGAAGCGGCCGCCAGGTGGTGGTAGGCAGGTCGCGAAACGGGCCCGAAAACCGAGGTCACCCAAGTTCTCCTATGACGCCGTGAAGTTGCTGCAGCGGGTGTGGGCAGCCTCAGGTGGCCAATGCGGGAAGTACCTCGCGGTTTCGATGCGCATCCAACTCGACGGGCTAGAACGCCACGGTGAGTTGGTCGGCGGCGTTAACCGTTACTCCGGTGCGGTGCGCCTAGAATTGTTGGCGATGAGTCCGGCGTCGATCGACCGGTATTTGAAGCCGGCGAAAGCCACCGATCAGATCCGAGGTGTCTCGACTACGAAGGCGTCGCCGCTGCTGAGGTCCTCGATTCAGATCCGTAGGGCTACTGATGAGGTCGAGGCTGAGCCGGGGTTCTTCGAGGGTGACACGGTCGCGCACTGTGGGCCAACGCTGAAGGGCGAGTTCGCCCGGACGCTGAACCTCACTGATGTCCACACCGGGTGGGTATTCACCCGCACGGTGCGTAACAACGCCCACGTCCACATCCTCGGTGCGCTCAAAGCTGGCGTTGAACAGATCCCGTTCGAGGTTACCGGCCTTGACTTTGATAACGGTAGCGAATTTCTCAACAAGGACGTGATTAAGTGGGCTGGCGATATGGAGATTTTCTTCACCAGGTCCCGGCCCTATAAGAAGAACGATCAGGCCACCATCGAGTCGAAGAACAATCATCTGGTGCGCAAATACGGGTTCTACTACCGCTACGACACCGAGGTTGAACGCACCGTGTTGAACCGGCACTGGAAACGGGTCAACGACCGGTTCAACTACCTGACCCCGACGAAGAAGCCGGTCGGGTTCGGCGCCGACCGGGGTGGCAGGCGCAAACGTCTCTACGACGATCCTGCGACGCCACTGGATCGGCTCATCGCCGCGAAAGTATTGTCCCCAGCCCAGGTAGAAGAACTCCTCGCATACCGAGACTCGTTAAACCCCGCCAAGATCGCCCGTGAGATCTCCGAACTACAAGTCATGCTCTTGAAACTAGCCAAGAACAAGACCGAGCAGCTCTACCTCGCCAGCTTCCCCAGCGCACTGCCCGACATCCGCAAAGGCATCCGGATCAAAGCCTCATGAGCACCCACATTTCGCGGGCATATTTAATTGAGGCACCGACCAAGTTTCGCGGGCAATTTGACTTGAGGCACTACGTGACCAAGCGGGGAAAATCTTGCTTTTCGCCGGGCACTACGGCTGGGCAGCGGCCGTTGGCTGGAGAGCGGCGAAAATTAGTGGTGGGGCAAATGGCAAGTCTCGAAACCGGACGCCGGTCGCATCGGCAATGGCATTGGCGATCGCCGGTGCCACCGGGTCGATCGGCGGCTCGCCTGCGCCTTTGGCACCAAATGGGCCGAATTTATCTGCCGTGCCCGGCACATAGACCTCTACCTTGGGTGCGTCCGCGAAGTTTGGGATGCGGTACATGCGTAGACCGGGATTGAGTACCTCCCCACGTGGACCATTTTGGAACCATTCGGTAACTGCCCCGCCGATACCCATGACGACGGCTCCTTCAACCTGCCCACGCAGGGCCATGGGGTTGATCACGGTGCCGGCATCCACCGCATGGGCCACCTGCAAGAACACGATATCCCCGGTGGTTGTATTAATCGCGAGCCGCACGCCATGCACATTGAATCCATTGCTAATCGGTGATCCGTACGCTCGTCTTGCCTGCGCCAAGGTCACACCAGCGTCTTCGGCTGCGGCGAAGAGTTCAACAAGGCTGACGGAAGCTTTACCGGACCGAACTTCGTCTGCTCCCAATACACAGTCATTTGGTTCCACTCCCAGGTATCGGGAGGCGAAATTGACGATTTTCAACTGCAATGCTTGGGCGGCGAGCGCCACGGCCTTGCCTGCGACATTAAGTCCAGCGCTGGCGAAAGCCCCGGTGTCCCAGCCACTTGCGGCAGTGTCGCCGTGCACCACGGTGACACGATCGACGGTGGTGTTCAAGGCGGTTGCGGTGAACTGTGCTTGGGCGGTAGTAGTCCCGTTGCCAAACTCGCAGGTGCCGACATTGACCTGGTAGGTGGAGTCCGCGAGGAGCGTGACACTGGCTTCAGATCGATGTTCGGTGGGTGGCGAGGACTCGAACATCGAAATTGCATAACCGGAGCCGACCCGCCAATCGTCGCCACTTGGTGCCTCTACTCCATTGCCGCGCGCCATCGCTGTTTCTACCAGTTCCATGCACTCGTCTAGGCAGTAGCCGCCCAATACGTCATCACCGGGGCTGCGCTCGATTCCAACATCGTCGCCTGGCACCACGACATTCCTGCGCCGCATTTCAAGGGAATCAATGCCCAGTGCCGAGGCTAGTTCATCAATTGCGCATTCAATTGCGAATGTTGTCTGAACCGCGCCATACCCGCGCATTGCCCCAGATGGCACATTGTTCGTGTAGACGGCGCGGCCGTCGTACTGCTTGTTATTGCACCGGTACCACGTCATTGAATTGCTGCTCGCATAGAGAACTTCGCCACCGTGATTGCCGTAAGCACCGGTGTTTGACGTCACGTCCATCTTCATGGCGGTCAAAGTGCCGTCGGCAAGGGCCCCAAGCTTGACGATTACCCGCATCGGGTGTCTTGGTGCTGCTCCGTAGAACTCTTCTTCACGGGTAAACTCCCACTGCACCGGCCGGCCGGTGTCAAGGGTGGCAAGTAGGCACAGGTCTTCGGTAAACACCTCCTGCTTAGATCCGAAGCCACCGCCGACCCGCTTGCTAAAGAGGCGGATTTCGCTCGCATGCAGGTCAAATAGATAACAGAGTTTGGCTTGGGCCAAGAATGGCGTTTGCGTGCTCGTTCGGACTTGAAGCACGCCGGTTTCATCGATCCAGGTGACACTGCCATGGGTTTCAAGGGGCGCCTGAGCCATCCGCGGCGTGTTATACGTTGCCTCATGGACGATGTGAGCCTGCGCGAATCCGGCCTCGACGTCACCGCGTGACTTGTTGAACTCAAGGAGAATGTTGCTTGCAGGGCGCTTCAAATGCCCATCGAGTGTTGAGCCTTCATGTAGCAGGGGTGCACCCGGTTGCATGGCCGCCGAGGGGTCAAAGACAGCCGGCAACTCCTGCCACTCGATAGCCACCTGCCGGCACCCCTCTTCGGCAGCGCCAACGCTCTCTGCAACAACAGCCACCATGCGTTGCCCGATGAACCGGGCAACTTGGTCGAGCATGCGGGTGTCGTCGGGGTCTACCAGGTGGTTCTCGTGGCCGGCGGTGTCGTAGAGCTTGTCGGGTACGTCCTCCCAGGTGTAGACGGCAACAACTCCCGGTACTGCCTTCGCGGCACTGGTGTCGATGGAGAGCACCCGCGCATGTGCATGTGGTGAGCGCACCACCTTCAGGTGAAGTAACCCGGTGATGTCGTGGTCGAGGGTGTACTGGGCGGTGCCGGTGACGATGCCCCTGCCGTCGGCCGGGCCGACACTGGCCCCCACCGCTTTTCCTGCGGCTGGCGCCTCGTCTATGTTCGTGACGGCGTTAAGTGCATCCTCAATTGCTCGATAGCCGGTGCACCGGCAAAGTGACCCGCGCATTGCCGCCGGCAGGTCAGCTCGTTGCTCTTCGTTCATCCCTGCACAAGTCATGATCATGCCCGCCGTGCAGAAGCCGCATTGGAATGCGCAGGCTTTAAGGAACTGCTCCTGCATCGGATGCAGGTTGTCGCCGTCGGCTAGACCTTCGATGGTGGTGATCTCATGGCGTTCGGCCTGCACGGCTGACACCAGGCAACTGTGAACTGGCTCACCGTCAAGCCAAACCGTGCACGCACCGCAGTCGCCGCTGTCACAACCCTTCTTGACACCATGGAGACCCAACTCGCGCAAAAAGGTGCGTAAGCACTGACCGGGGTTCGGTGCCGCTTCGAAGGTTCGCCCATTAACTCTGATAGCCATAGTTTGATAGTCCTTAGGAGGCCGAAAGTTCGGTTCGGATTTGCTCGGCAAAGACATACGTCAGATGACGTCGGTGGGCTGGTGTCCCGTTTGGGTCATCGAAGTAGAGCTTTGCGGGAATCAGTTGGTCCACCGCTTTGCGAACTTGCTCGCTTGAGGGCAGACCGGTGAAACGTAGATGGACCGGGTGGATCGTGGCAGCGCTCACAGTGATGAGAATTTCACTTGACTTCGTATCGTGAGTTCCCACGAGGTAGATGCTCGAGCGCCCATGCTTTGTCAGTGAGAACCTGCGGAGGGTGTAGTTCCTCATAAGCGAGGCCATGGGTAGGTGGATGGATCTCAGTAGCTCACCCGGTTGCAAGATGTTCGTGTTGTCTCCGGTGACGAAGTTGATCGCCGGCACAATTCGGTCGCTCCCATCCATTGCGAGCAACTTGTACTGGGCCTCTAGCGCCGCACCCATCGTCACCATCGGCCCGGCGGGCAAGGAGGCGCAGATATTGCCACCCACAGTCTGCCGATTCCACACTTTGAAGCTTGCGAGGTACTCCTCGACACTTTGTCGAAGGAATGGCCCTGCGCGCCAGTGTTCGGGTGGCTTGAATTCATGTAACTCGGTGATACCGCAGGTGGCGGCAATCTCCAGTCCGGCTTCACTTACGGTAATGCTCTGCCAGCCGGTGTCTGAAAGATCGCGCAGGCGGCGCAGGTGCGGCATCGGCTGACTGAATATCAAAGTGCCACCGGCGAGCCAGGTATCGCCATCTCGCCAGTCGTGGAACAGGTCCTGCGCGGGAGGCACGAGCATATCCGTCACGGTCGGCTGATCCACGGCCCGAATATGCCATAAAGAGGTGGTGCCGGCAATGAGGAAATTGCTGGAGCGGTGCGAGCCGTGACCAACCCAACTTGTTCGACTAACCGCACTAACGCATAAGGTGGCCGATTGTGGCTTTAACCATTGGCATCGTAGGGCTCCCGAATGTGGGTAAATCCACCCTATTTAATGCACTCACCAAGAATGATGTGCTCGCTGCCAACTACCCGTTCGCAACCATTGAGCCGAACACGGGCGTCGTGGGCGTACCCGATCCGCGACTTGGTGTCCTCGCCAAGATCTTCGGGTCGGAACGTGAGTTGCCAGCAGCCGTGACGTTCGTCGACATCGCGGGAATCGTGAAAGGGGCCAGTGAGGGCGCGGGCCTTGGAAATAAGTTCTTGGCAAATATCCGGGAGTCAGAAGCGATCTGCCAGGTGCTGCGAGCGTTTCATGACGATGACGTGGTGCACGTCGAAGGTCGAGTATCGCCCGAAGAGGATATGGAGACGATCAATACTGAGTTGATCTTGGCTGATCTCCAAACACTTGACAAGGCGATCCCGAGGCTGGAGAAAGAGGCACGAACTGATAAAACCAAAGCCGCCAACTTGGCTGCCGCGCAAGAGGCGCGTGCACTACTTGATGGCGGCACGACAATTTTCGCATCGGGTATCGACACTTCGCCGCTGCGCGAATTGTTCTTGCTTACCGCTAAGCCGTTCCTGTATGTGATCAATGTCGATGAGCAAGAACTCGCCGATGCGGATTTTCAAAAACGCATGCGGGAACTCGTTGCCCCTGCTGAGGCTGTCTTCCTTGACGCGAAATTGGAGGCGGAACTCGTCGAACTACCCGACGATGAAGCACTTGAGTTATTGCAGTCGGTCGGCCAGGTCGAATCTGGGTTACATGCGCTCGCGCGTGTCGGGTTCGCCACATTGGGTTTGCAGACCTACCTGACCGCAGGCCCCAAGGAAGCCCGTGCCTGGACCATTCCGATCGGTGCAACCGCGCCTGAGGCCGCCGGGGTAATCCACACCGACTTCCAGAAGGGCTTCATCAAAGCCGAGGTTGTGTCCTTCGATGATCTAGTCGCCAATGGCTCGATGGCCGAGGCCAAGGCCAAGGGCAAGGTTCGCATCGAAGGCAAGGAATATGTCATGGCCGATGGTGACGTGGTCGAGTTTCGCTTCAACGTCTGAAGCTATGGGGTTTTATTGGCCCGCCTAGTGTTTCCCTCACAAACTAGATGCCCAGAGATACCTGCAAGTCCCCCAGATTGTTCACGGATTGCGGACTGGTTGCGGATCGAGGGGCATGCCTCAGCCCCATAGTCGTCGTGCCAGTCCAGATGAAATCTGCCAAGGCAACCACTGGGGGCGGCCCAGTTCACTACCGTGAAAAACTGGCCCCCAACCAATATCGGTCAAGGGCCCGCAACAGGGTTTAAACACCGCACCTCACGGTAGGGACAGGTGCTACTTCTCATTACCCTCAAAACAGTAGCTCACACACCCGGCACCGTAAGAGGAGGGCTTTAGGGTGCCACCGATACCACCTGCACCTGGGCGCACCCAATCAACACCGAGTGCGAGCCGATCGGTTGGCGCTGAACTTGCTGGGGTAGCAATATCAATATTTGGCATTTGGTGCTCCCATCCGTTAACGGGCCGATACCCAAACGGGCACCTGTGAAGAAGAGTAAAATACTTCCGCCCTAAAACCAAGGGCTTAGCGACATTCTCCCCGGCTATGCCAAGACCTATCCCAAGAAGGCACCCCGAGTTCTTGTGACATGAATTAAATGAGCAATCAGGTAATGAGCTCGTCGAGGCTTTGTTACTGCTTGCGATCTCGATCATCTTGGCGTTGCTGCAGTTCGCCCGTTGGGCAGCAAAGGACCCATCGCGGCTGAGTGCGCGCGTTTTTGTCGTTAAATCACCGTAAATTGGGTTTTTGACGACAAAAACGTGCGCGTTCACGTCGTTGTCCAATGTCAGCGTTTTCACTGATCGGCCCCAAAGCACATAGGCTGCCGTGGTGACCCACCGCGAAGATCTTCGAAATGTTGCCATTATCGCCCACGTAGACCACGGGAAAACGACTCTCGTAGACGCCATGCTGTGGCAGTCGGGCGCCTTTCGCGAGAACCAGGACGTCAATGACCGGGTCATGGACTCCATGGATCTGGAGCGCGAGAAGGGCATCACGATCCTCGCGAAGAACACCTCCGTCCACTACACCGGCCCGGGTGCTCCCGACGGTGGCGTGACCTTCAACATCATCGACACCCCAGGCCACGCGGACTTCGGCGGCGAGGTCGAACGCGGCCTGGAGATGGTTGACGGCGTAGTGCTGCTCGTTGACGCATCCGAGGGCCCGCTGCCACAGACCCGCTTCGTGCTGCGTAAAGCCTTGCAGAAGAACCTGCCCGTGGTGCTCGTCATCAACAAGGTCGACCGCCCCGATGCCCGCATCGGGGAGGTGGTCGACGAGACCTACGAGTTGTTCTTGGATTTGGATGCCGACGAGAAGCAAATTGACTTTCCGATTGTTTACACCAGCGCAAAGGCCGGTCGCGCATCACTTACTCGACCCACCGACGGCGGTATGCCGGAGGAGGAAAACCTCGAACCTTTGTTCACCACCTTATTAACTGCGGTGCCCGCACCAACCTACGACGAGGCCAAGCCTTTGCAAGCCCACGTCACCAACCTTGATGCCTCGCCGTACCTCGGTCGCCTTGCACTTTGTCGGGTGCACCAGGGCCACATTAAAAAGGGCCAGCAGGTTGCCTGGATGAAGGCCGATGGCACCGTCGAGCGCGTCAAGGTTGTTGAACTGTTGATTACTAAGGCGCTTACTCGCGTGCCAGCTGAAAGCGCGGGTCCGGGCGACATCATCGCGGTTGCCGGCATCCCGGAGATCACTATCGGTGAGACCCTCGCGGATATCGAAAATCCGGTGGCGCTACCGGTCATCACCGTCGACGAGCCATCGATCTCGATGACTTTCGGGATAAATACCGCGCCGCTTGCCGGTCGAAGCGGCAAAAAGCTCACCGCCAGTATGGTCAAGGCTCGACTGGAGCAAGAACTCGTCGGCAATGTCTCAATCCGAATGAATCCGACCGAGCGCCCCGACACGTGGGAGATCCAGGGCCGTGGTGAGTTGCAGCTCGCGATCCTCGTTGAGATGATGCGGCGCGAGGACTTCGAGCTCACCGTTGGCAAGCCCCAGGTTGTCACGCGCATCATTGACGGCAAAATCAATGAGCCGATGGAGCGCCTGTCGGTAGATATTCCCGAGGACTACCTCGGTGTGGTTACCCAATTGATGGCACTGCGTAAGGGTCGCATGGAACAGATGGTCAATCACGGTACCGGCTGGGTCCGCATGGACTACATCGTGCCGGCCCGTGGCCTGATCGGTTTTCGCACCGAGTTCCTCACCGAGACTCGTGGCACCGGCCTGCTGCACCACGTCTTTGATCGCTACGAGCCATGGCACGGTGAACTTCGTACCCGGCCAACCGGATCGCTAGTGGCCGATCGCACGGGCCCGACAACTGGCTTTGCCCTCGCCAACCTGCAAGAGCGCGGCACCATGTTCGTCGGCCCCGGCACCGATGTCTATGAGGGCATGATCGTCGGGGAGAACTCACGATCAGACGATATGGACGTCAATCCGACTAAGGAGAAGAAGCTCACCAATATGCGCCAATCCTCCGGCGACATCTTGGTGCCCCTCATCCCGCACAAGCAGCTCAGCCTCGAGCAGGCCTTGGAGTTCTGCCGTGAGGACGAATGCGTCGAGGTGACTCCGGCTACGGTGCGGATCCGCAAGGTGCAGCTCCTTGCTGCCGATCGGGCCAAGGCCGGCCGGAAACCCAAACCCCAGAATTAAACCCGCGCCGTAGGGAGCCTCGGTGTGACACAACTAGGTCACGAAGATCCCGTTAGGCGGGTTATTGGGTGGCGGGCGGGTTACCCTGACCTGTCCGGTGGGGTCAAGGGGGTGGGCTGTTGAGTAAGACGGGGGTCATCGACGGCCCTGCGGCCTTAGCCTCCGACGAAGTTGCCAGTCGATCCCTTCGGCAGATTGTGTGGGCGCGCCTGCGCCGCGATCGGTTGGCGATGGTCTGTTTGATCATCTTGATCTTTTTGTACTTGATTGCGATTTTTGCCCCCCTTATCTGCGACCTGCTGGGCGTTGACCCATATTCATTCGACAAGGAGTCCATCAGCGATAGCGGCGGCGGCCCGGTGGGCGCATGGGGCGGTATCAGCACCGAGCACCCACTCGGGGTCGAATGGGGAACAGGGCGCGATATTTTCGCGCAGTTGCTCTATGGGCTGCGCATCTCGCTACTGATTGCCACCACCGCGACGATCCTCACGGTCTTCTTCGGCACCGTCCTAGGCATTGTCTCTGGATACGCGCGCGGCAAGACCGACGCCGTCATCGGCCGGATCATGGATCTAATTCTTGCTTTCCCGTTCCTGTTAATCATTTTGGCGCTGTCCGGGGTCCTGACACAGCGCCTCACCGATCTGGGTGTGCCTGATGGCAACCCATCGCGCATCATGTACTTGATCATCGTGTTGAGTATTTTTGGCTGGCCTTATCTGGCGCGCATTGTTCGTGGGCAAGTATTGAGTGTGCGCGAGCGTGAATTTGTTGAAGCTTCAATCGCGATGGGGGCTAGCCGCTACCGCATCTTATTTAAGGAAATCCTGCCTAACCTGTGGGCACCGATTTTGGTCTACGCAACTTTGACCCTGCCAACCTACATCGGCACCGAGGCGGCGCTGTCATTTCTTGGAATCGGCGTATTACCACCGGATACTTCATTCGGTGGCATGTTAGGTAATTCGGTGAGTTACTTCAGTGTGGTGCCCTCCTATCTGTTTATTCCAGGCACGGTCCTGGTTGTCTTGGTAGTGACGTTTAACCTCGTCGGGGACGCTGTCCGCGATGCCTTAGACCCCCGTGCCGGACGGGTGTGAGCCACATGCTCACGCTTTCGGCAGCTAACAAGGTCCGTAACCGCGTTGCCGGAAGGCGACGGGGACGCGATGTCATGGGCGAAGGAAACTTAGCCCGAATTATTGGGAGGAAATATGGGCAAGGCCAATAAGAGCCTGCGCTTAGCTGCGGTAGGTGCAGTCGCTGCACTTGCACTTGCCGCCTGCGGTGGAGGCAGTAGTTCAACTGATGCAAGTGGCGGTGCTGAACCCACCAAGGGTGGCACCCTTTATTACCTAACGAATGCGGAGCAGTTCGATCAGATCGATCCGCAGCGCATCTACACGGGTGAGGATCTGGCCTTCTTCAATGGCACGATCTATCGGACCCTCACCGCGTACAAGTTCTCCCCGGATGCGGCTGAAGGCACGTCGATCGTTGCTGACCTGGCAACTGACACCGGAACTGCGACAAACGGTGGAAAGACTTGGGAGTTCACCATCCGTGATGGGGCTACCTTCCAAGATGGTTCCCCGGTTACCTGTGCAGACGTTGCCTATGGCACCTCGCGTACCTTTGCAACCGATGTCATCACCGGCGGCCCGACCTACGCCATCTCGATGCTGGACATCCCAACCCTCGAGGATGGTTCATCGGCCTATAAGGGCCCGTACACCGGCGAGGGCCAGGAGCTGTTCGATAAGGCGGTTACCTGCTCGGCCGATGGCAAGACCATCACGTTCAATCTGAGCCGCCCGGTTCCGGATTTCAACTACACGGTAACCCTGACCGCCTTCGCACCAGTACCAAAGGCATCGGATACCGGTGAGAAGTACGGTGATGCGCCGGTCTCCTCCGGCCCATACAAGATCGAGTCGAATAAGAACGGCAAGGGCGGAAAGATGGTCCTGGTTCGTAACGACAAGTGGGATCCCGCCAGCGATGATTACCGCAAGGCCTATCCCGATACCTGGGAAGTTGACTACGGCCTTGATGTCAAGGTGATCGATCAGCGCCTCATCACCAGTTCGGGCAATGACGCCACCGCACTCGCCAACGGCGTTGAGCCGGAGCAATTGGGAGTGATCTACAAGAGCGCCACCGAAGCCAATCCGGAGTTCGCGGGTCGGGCTATCAGTGAGCTGGATCCGTATGTGCGGTACCTCGCGATCAACGTGCAAAAGGTGCCGAACTTGAAGATCCGCCAGGCAATTGCGGTGGCACTTGACCGTGATGCACTGCGCAAGAATGCCGGTGGCGATTTTGCCGGTGACTATGCAGATGGCGTGATCAAGCCCAATATGGGTGTCGACTATGCGCCTAGCGGCATGTGGGACAGCCTGCTCGGGGGCAAGATCCCAGATGCCGGCGATCCGGAGCTGGCGAAGAAGCTGATCGCCGAATCCGGTGAAGCCGCACCGACGATCACCTTCGATTACCCGCAGTCGCCAACTGCTGACAAGGCAGCAGCGATTGTTGTCGATTCACTCGGCAAGGCTGGCATCACCGCCAAGCCGAACCCGATTGAGCCAGGCCAGTACTACGGCGTGGTCTTCGATCCGGAGCAAGCACATGAATTAATCAACGCAGGTTGGGGTCCTGACTGGCCGAACGCATCGACCATCATCCCCGAACTGTTCACACCAACGGGTGGCTTCAACCTCTCGCAGTATGACAACGCGGAGTTCAACGCCGCTGTCGAAGCGGCGAAGATCGAGCCAGACCGCGCAAAGCAGGCCAAGATGTGGCAAGACCTGAACACCTTGGCGATGAAGGATGTCGTTGTCGTGCCAACCAGGTTTGGCCGTGAGCAGCGCATCGTTGGCAAGCAGATTGGCCCGGTGTACCTGTGGCCCGCCTACGGCTCATGGCCGTATGGCGACATGTACGCGGTTCAGCAGTAATCAAGCCGGAGGGCGGGTGCTCAGCACCCGCCCTCCGCGACTGCCGCCAAGTCACCTGCGACGCGATTGCGCGTCCCTAGCGGATAGGCCGATTCGAAGATGAGTGCTTATGTAGTCCGACGAGTGATCAGCATGATCATTTTGTTGCTACTGCTAACACTTGTGGTTTTCATTCTTTTCAGCTTGCTGCCGGCAGATCCAGCACGCCTGACCTGCGGTAAGGGCTGCACCCCGGCGGTGCTCGAGGCCAATCGACACAAACTCGGGTTGGACTTACCGGTAATCCAGCAGTATTGGGAGTTCATGAAGGGGCTGTTTGTCGGCCGCATCTACGCTGCCGACTCACCGGACCCGGTGGTGTGCAACGCCCCGTGCCTTGGCTACTCCTTCAAGCGCGGTGAAGAAGTCCTCGTACTGATCAAGGATCGCCTACCGGCCACCATCTGGTTGGCGCTTGGTGCATTCATCCTTTGGTTGGCCGCCGGCATTTCGGTTGGCGTCTACGCAGCCTTGCGTCGGGGTAGGTGGCAGGACAAAACGGTGATGGGCATCTCACTGGCCGGCTACTCCCTGCCCTCGTTCTTCTTGGGGTTGATGGCGATCTTCTTTATCGTGATTCGGCTGCAACTCTTGCCGTATCCGTCCTATGTGTCGCCGTTTGAGAATCCCATTCAGTTCTTTCAGACCATGCTATTGCCGTGGATCGTGTTAGCGATCCTCTACGCCGCCTTCTACATGCGATTAACGCGCAATCAAATGCTCGAAGTATTAGGCGAGGATTACATCCGCACGGCGCGGGCCAAAGGCCTGCCGGAGCGCATTGTCATCCGAAAGCACGCCTTGCGGGCCGGCTTGACCCCGATTGTTACGGCAGCGGGGCTTGACCTTGCGGGCCTACTCGGTGGGGCGATCATCACCGAGAGCATTTTTAGCCTGCCAGGGCTCGGTTCTCTCGCAGTCAACTCGGTAAATGATGCCGATCTGCCGGTGATCGTTGGCATCACCTTGGTGACAGCAACCTTCATTATCGTGGCCAATCTCATTGTCGATTTGCTCTATGCCGTAATCGACCCTCGGGTCAGGTTGGTCTCATGACCGAATATTCGAACTTGCGGCGCGCCTTCTTGGAGGTTTCGGATCTATCGGTCCAGTTCCCAACCGAAGACGGCATCGTTCGCGCGGTGGATGGTGTTAGCTTTTCCATCGAGCGCGGGCAGACTCTAGCTATCGTGGGTGAGTCCGGCTCCGGCAAGAGTGTGACAGCCCAAGCGGTGATGGGCTTGATCAACAAGCGCAATGCCGATGTCAGCGGGCAGGTGATTTTTGACGGCGAAGACTTAGTGGCCATGTCAGATGAAGACTTGCGCAAGTTGCGAGGCAACAAAATGTCGATGATTTTTCAGGATCCGATGTCTAGCCTGCACCCGTTTTATCGGATCGGCGATCAATTAACCGAAGCCATTAATGCACACCAGAAGGTGTCGAAGACTGATGCCCGCGACCGCGCAATTGAGATGTTGCACAAAGTCGGTATCCCGTTACCGGCAAAGCGGTTCGATGATTATCCGCACCAGTTCTCTGGTGGGATGCGGCAACGGGTAATGATCGCAATGGCGCTCATCAACTCACCCTCCTTGTTGATAGCCGATGAGCCAACTACTGCGCTAGATGTCACGGTGCAGGCGCAGATCATTGAACTCATTTCGCAGCTACAGCGCGAGTTTGACACCGCGGTCATTCTGATCACCCACGATCTAGGGATCGTGGCGGATGTAGCAGATGAAGTTGCGGTGATGTATGGCGCGCGCGTCGTCGAGCACGGTGCCGTCGACGACATCTTTTATCACCCGCAGATGCCGTACACTCTTGGACTCTTGGCATCGGTGCCGCGGCTGACTCAGGTGCGTAGCGATCGACTTGACCCGATACCGGGTAATCCGCCCTCGCCACTTCGATTACCTACCGGCTGCGTATTTCAGCCACGGTGCGTTTATCAAGATGAAGTTGTCGGCGACTTGTGCCGCACCCAGCGGCCCGACTTGGAAAGTGTCGGGCCCGGGCATGAAGTGCGATGCCACCTGCCGGCTGCCAAGCGCCAAGCGGCGGCCGAGGTGGCCTTAGCGGCGCTGGGGAGGTCGAGCTCATGAGCCAGTCGGTGGAGCCGGCGGCTGGGGTGCCGGCATTAAGGGTAAGTGACCTTCGGACCTACTTCCCGGTGCGATCCAAAGGTTTGTTCCCAAAGACCATCGGCCAGGTAAAAGCCGTAGATGGGGTCAGTTTCGAGGTATACCCAGGTGAGACTTTGGGTTTAGTCGGGGAGAGTGGGTGCGGTAAGTCAACAACTGGGCGCAGTGTCCTGCGGCTGATTGAGCCAACAAGTGGGCGCATTGAGTTTGACGGGGTTGACGTAACGGGCCTGTCCAGCAAGGAGATGGTGCCTGTTCGCCGAAAGGCGGCAATGATCTTCCAAGATCCGTACAACGCCCTGAACCCGCGGCACACAGTCGGCGCGATCATCAGTGCACCATTCGCAGTGCAGGGAGTCAAGCCTCCTGGTGGAGTCAAGGCCGCGGTTCAAGAACTCATGGAGCGCGTCGGCCTGAATCCGGAGCACTACAACCGGTACCCCGCTGAATTCTCGGGGGGACAGCGCCAGCGCATCGGTATTGCGCGAGCGGTGGCACTACGACCTAAGTTCATCGTCTGCGATGAGCCGGTTTCGGCCCTTGATGTGTCGATCCAAGCGCAAGTAATCAATCTGCTGCGCGACCTGCAAGATGAGTTTGGGATCGCGTACCTCTTTGTAGCGCACGATCTTGCGGTTGTTCGCCAGATCTCAAATCGAGTGGCCGTGATGTATTTGGGTCAGGTGATGGAACTTGCAACGCGGGAAGATCTCTACGCGCGGCCACTTCACCCTTACACCCATGCGCTCCTCTCGGCGATCCCGGTACCGGACCCGCGTGCCCAAAAACAGCGTGAGCACATCATGTTGTCCGGGGATCTACCGAGCCCGGCGGCTCCACCGACCGGATGTGTTTTTCACACCCGGTGTTTCCAGGCACAGGAAATCTGCGCGTCCGAGAAGCCAGCCCTTGTCGAGCCCACGACTGGGCACCACGTGGCGTGCCACTTCCCGATTTTGGAGTTCTTGGGCACCAAGGAGATCCTCGGGCCAGATCCGGGGTTGACACCGCGGGCGGGCGGTTCGCTAGCTGGTGCGGCTGCTGGGTCGAATGATCTGATCCGGGAGATCGGCACGGACTACGGAGTAGGACCGGACACACCGATTGACCCGGGCCCGAGCATTTGGCGGTGAAGTCACTGCAGATGAGTGGTAAAGAAATCGACTTCGGCCCGCAGTAAGTTTTCGGCGACGATCTCCTGGGGTGTCATGTGGGTTACCCCGCTTAACGGCAGCACGGAGTGCGTTCGGCCGGCCGCTAGCAGTGCGCTAGAGAACTGCAAGGTGTGCGCCGCGAGCACATTGTCGTCGGCCAGCCCGTGGATGAGCAGCAACGGGCGCTGAAGTTTGTGCGCCCTGGTCAGTAGTGATGATTGGTCGTAGGCCGCCGGCGCGGTGTTTGGGTCCCCAAGGTAGCGCTCGGTGTAGGCGGTGTCGTAGAGGCGCCACTCGGTGACGGGTGCCCCGGCTACCGCGCAACAGAAGATATCTGGGCGCTCGAGAACGGCTAGGGCGGCAAGGTAGCCGCCGAAGGACCAGCCGACTATTCCGACTCGGGTGCGGTCAAGGTCTGGGAGTTCGTCGCCGAGGGCCGCGAGGGCCGAGACCTGATCGGCCAAGATGCCTAGGGCTAGGTCAGCTTGTATCAGGCGCTCCCAGGCGGGCCCACGCCCCGGCGTGCCGCGCCCATCGACGACCACCACCGCGAACCCTTGGTCAGCCAACCATTGATCGGATGCGTGGCCGCCGGCAATGTGGGTGACCATCTGGGCATGCGGGCCGCCATACGGGGACATGATCACCGGGAGCTTTCGCGAACCCGTGACATGGCCGGTTGGCCAGAACACGCAGGTGCGCAATTTGCTGGCGCCAACGGTGCTGAAGTTGGGCCTGATAGCCACATTCGGTGTTTGCGCGTGCGAAGTAATGGAGTGCACTCCCGAGGAATGCACAACGGTGAACTCGACCCGTGGCGAAATTGAGTTAGCGCTCGCCAATGCGTAAGTATCGCCGTCAGCAACGGCATTATTCCAGCTTGCTCCCGAGGTGAGCGACGTAGTTACGCCGTCGTTGGTAATTCGGTAGAGATGTTGTTCCATCGGGTCCGGGGAGGCGACTGCGAGAACACCGCCGGCCGATGAGTCGACAATTGCATTAATCTGCAATCCACCCGGTGAGATGAATACGCCATCACGGGTGATTCGGTTGGTATCAGATTCTGCATCGACAATGATTTCAATTAGTGCACCATCGGTGTCGAGGTACGGCAGTTCACCATGAATATCAATCCATGCCGGATCCGTTCGCACGGCGCGTTCGGTCATGGCCCCGGCTTTCAGGTCGACCTGATTGATGCTTACTGTTCGTTGATCTCGCGATAGCACACTTACTACGCTGCCAACTTCATTGACTGCAACCGTTGCTAAATAAGGGAATTTGACGAGATCCCAGGTCAGTTGGGTGCGGGTACCGTCGAGTGCAACCAACCAAAGTTCAACAATCGGGTTGGGTTCACCGGCTGCAGGATAACGATGGGCAACCGGCTCGCTAGTGGGCTTTGCTGGATCACTTATCCACCGGACTTCAACCGGTGAGTCATCCGAGCGTTCAACAATCAACCCGGACCCGTCGGGCAGCCACCAGTAGCCGCGTAACCTTTCAAGTTCCTCGGCAGCGATGAAATCAGCCAACCCCCAAGTTTCGGTATCACTAGTTGACTCGCAAAGCAATTGCGGTTGTGCATCTAGATCGTGTGCATCGATAATCCAGAGCGAGCCATCGACCACATAGGCAACATGCTGGCCGTCGGGGCTGACGCGTGGATCGGTAACCGAACCGGGTGCTGCCAGCTCTCGAGTTCGAATTGCTGGGTCGAGCACACTCACATAAGGGATCCCGGAAATCGCGAAGGCGAGCGCCGTGCCTGATTTGGTGGCGGTGAAATGGGTGATACCTGAGGTCACCTCGCGCATTCGTTCGCGGCGGGCGCGCTCAGCAGCGGGGAGATCACCGGTTGTCAGCAGCGTTGCTGCATCAACCAAACAAACCTCGGTCGGCGGCTGCGTCGTCAGATCAAGTTGCCAAAGACTGCCCGCCGGGTCAATCCCACTGCTGCTTCGGATGAACAGCACCCGGTCGCCAATGACCTTTAGGCCCCGAGGGCGACCCAATTGAAATCCGCGGGTCCGGGCCTTTTGTCGCGGGAAGGGTTCGGGTGTGTTCACCTACGCATCGTGCCGCATTGGGTATGGGTCACTAATCTTCGGGGATGAGTAGACGCCTAATGCTGGTCCACGCCCACCCGGATGATGAAACCATCGGCACCGGGGTGACCATGGCCAAGTACGTGGCCGAGGGGGCTGAAGTCACCTTGGTCACCTGCACCCTCGGCGAGGAGGGCGAGATCTTGCTCGACGAGTTCGCGCACTTAGCGGCCGATAAGGATGACGCCCTAGGTGCCCACCGGTTAACCGAACTTGGCGCGGCGATGGCTGAACTGGGCGTGGTGGATTGGCGTCTACTGGGCGGCCCGGGCCGGTTTCGTGACTCGGGGATGGTGGGCACGGCCAGTAATGCGAATCCCGAGTGCTTCTGGCGCACCGATTTGCTCGTAGCCGCATCCGAACTGGTGCAGGTCATCCGGCAGGTGCGACCGCAGGTGGTCGTGACTTATGACGACTTCGGCGGCTACGGGCATCCAGACCACATCCAGGCGCACCGCGTAACCCACTACGCGGTCACCCTCGCTGCCAGTTCCACGTTCGGCCCGGAGCTCGGGCCACCTTGGCAGGTGACGAAGGTTTACTGGACAGCTTTCCCAAAAAGTGTCATTCGAGCGGGCATTGAAGCGATGAAGGCAGCCGGTGGTGAGCACGCTGAGTCGGAGTTTGCAGTGATGGACCCGGACGACATCCCGTTCGCCTGCGATGACGACTTGGTAACCACGACCATCGTTGCCCCGGAGTTCTTGCCGGCGAAAATGGCGGCGCTGCGAGCCCACGGTACCCAGGTTGATGTCAGCGGTGGGTTCTTCGCCCTGGCCGACAATGTTGGCGCCGAGGCGTTCGGTACCGAGTTTTACCGCTTGGCGCTGGGACCGATCTCGACGACCCGGCCCGAGACCGACCTCTTTGCGGGTATTTCTACGTGACCCGGCTGCTCCTTCTTGCCGCCTTGTTCGTGATCGGGCTGGCCACCGGCCTACTCGGTGCGTTCGTGCAGGCGAGCCGGTTGGTCACCACCTGGCCATGGGGTCAGCTGGTTGTCCCCTGGGGGGTGGCCCTGGTCGTGCTGCTCCTCTTGGTCTTGATTCGCGGTGGGGCTTGGCTGCTGCGCAGCCGGCTCGGGGCCTGGTCGGTACTCACCGGTTGGCTGCTGGGCACCATCGTCATGTCAACTCCATCCCCATCGGGTGATCTTTTGCTCGCTGGCGGAACCCGGCAGTGGGTTTACTTACTAGGCGGGGTCATACTTGGTGCGGCGGTGGCAACTTTCCCGGTGATCGAATCGCAATCACGCTTGCGTTGATTTATCGCAAATGTCGCTTACCATCAAGGTCACATCTACTTCGCACTGCGAACGAAAATCGGTAAGGGGTTGCCCGCGTGGCTGAGCATGAGCGTCAGGCCGCGCCTTGGCCAGCCTCGCGACGGGCGTTGGTTGCCGTCCTCGGCATCGCGGTCGCCCTGGGTGCTCTTTATCTGGGGGCCATCGCCTTGGCCGGCGACGGTTTTCGCTCGGGTACCACCGTGTCCGGGGTGGATATCAGCGGTCTGAGTGAAGCCGAGGCCATCGACAAGCTAACTGGGACGATAGGTGCGGTGGCCCGTAAGCCCCTCAGGGTTCGAACCGGTGAGCGGCTCTTTGTCATTGACCCGCAGGCGGCGGGCTTGAAATTTGATGCCGAGGCGACGGTCGCCCAGGCCACCGGCCGTACCTGGAATCCGATCGCTCTGGTTAGCGATTTCATGACCCAGCGTGAACTAGAGCCGATCACCTCGATCGACCAAAATGCTTTGGACGAACAACTGGCCGGTGTTGCGACCGGCATCGATCAACCCGCGCTTGAGCCCACTTTGATTATGACGCAGCGCAAACCGGTACTGACACCTGGCGTTGATGGTGTGGCACTTGACATTGCGGCGACCGGCGATGCACTGAAAGCCGCATTCATGCAGAAGCGACAGCCGATTACCGCGGAGTTGGTCGATGTGGCGCCGGTGCTGTCTGCCGAGAGTGCGAAGCAAGCCGAGGCGTTCGCGCGCACCGCAATTAAGAATCCGATCAATGTTAACGCCGGAAACATCACCGCAACCATCCCGGCCGCAGCCATCGCGGACGCATTGACATTCACGAGGGAGGGCGATCAATTTGTGCCGGAGCTCGACGGCGCAGTGTTGCACGAGTCCATTGCCGGTGAACTCGAGGCAGTTGAAACTCCGGGCCGCGATGCGACCTTTGAAATAGTAGATAAGCGCCCGGTCGTCGTGCCCTCACAGGTTGGCTCCGGGATCGCCGACGACGAGTTATCGGCGCAGGTCGCATCGGTTCTAGTTAACCAACCAGCAAACCGAACCGTTACCGTTTCGATGGGCACGCGCGATCCGAGACTCACCACCGAGCAAGCGGAGCAGTTGGGCATCACCCAAAAAATCTCAAGTTTCACGCAGCAGTTTCCTTATGCTGCCTACCGGGTGCAAAATATTGGCGAGGCGGCTAGACGCATAAATGGAACTTTGTTAATGCCCGGCGAGACATTCTCCATGAACGACACCATCAAAGAAAGAACGATCGCGAATGGCTACACCGTCGGCTTCGTGATCGGTGAGGGCGGCGTGTTCGCGGAGGAGCTTGGTGGCGGGGTGTCGGCGGCCACAACAACAATGTGGACGGCGGCGTTCTTCGCGGGCATGGAGCGCACCTTCACCCAAGCACACTCCATCTATATCTCCCGGTACCAACCCGGCCTTGAGGCCACGGTGGCGTGGGGGAGTTTCGATATGGAGTTCACCAACGACACCCCGCATGCGGTTTTTATCACTACCAAAATGACAAATACCTCGATGAATGCGACTTTCTGGGGTACCCCAACCTACGATGAAATCAAGGCGGAGTTTGGGCCTAAGCACGATATTCGGCCATACCCAACTATCTACGACAAAACCAAGAAATGCCTCGGTCAATCCGGCATGGACGGCTTCATCATTGACGTTGATCGGGTGTTCTACAAAGACGGAGCCGAAGTGAACCGCGAGACGATAACCACGAGTTATCGCGCCTCACCCAAGGTAATTTGCGGTAAGAACCCCGGCAAAGATCCCGGTAAACCCAGCAAGCCCGGCAAGCCAGGGGCAAACCCGAGTGTTTCACCTTCGCCGTCGCCATCGGCTGACGAAGTCGCGCCAGCGCCGTAGCGCTTGAAAGCACATGTGGATTGGGCTAACTAATTGGTTTGTTGGCCACCTGCGGTATCGACGACCTCAACACCTAGCGCAGCGAGTTCATCGCGCAGCCGGTCGCTAGCCGCCCAATCCTTATTGGTTCGCGCCACTGCGCGGTCGGCAAGTAGGCCTTGCACCTGCGGTGAGTGGGCCGTGGGTGGCCGTCCGACATCGCGGGCTAAGTCCAATCCGAAAAGTCGGTCAAGATGGGCGAAGGTCTCGAATTTGGTGCCATCACTTAGAGTTTCGCTTCGCTCGACCGCACGTAATTGCTGAAGGGCGAGTGGCGTATCGAGATCCTCGTTAAAGGCTTCGGTAACTAGTTGAACGGCACCTGCGTCAACCGGCGCAGAAGGCGCCGTTGCCCACTGGGCAACGCGGTTGCGCCACCTTGTCAGAGTGGTTTCAGCGCCTTGGATAACCTCCCAGGTCAGGTTCATTTGCTGCCGGTAGCGATGCTGCAGGAACGCGAGCCGCAAGCTAAGCGGGTCGAGCCCGCGGGCAATCACGTCCGAAACGAGCACCACATTGCCACTGGACTTACTCATCTTGCGGCCTTCAAATAAGAGGTGTTCAGCGTGCACCCAGTGGCGGACGACTTCATGCCCGGTTAGTGAATTGCTTTGGGCCCGCTCGTCTTCATGGTGCGGAAACCTTAGATCAATGCCGCCGGTGTGGATGTCAATTTCGGGCCCGAGGATGTCCAGGCTCATGGCGCTGCACTCCGTGTGCCAACCGGGGAAGCCGGTGCCCCAAGGCGTCTGCCAAACCAATTGGGTGCGAGTTGGGCCCGACTTCTTCCACAGCGCCCAGTCGGCATGGAAGCGTTTTGCTGGATCAACCTCGCCAGCGAACCGGTGCCCGGGTCGCAGTTGATCAAGGTGGTTGCCGCTGAGTTCGCCGTACCCTTCGAAGGCGCGGGCGTCGAAGTACACCGAACCGTCGGTGCCGATGTAGGCGTGGCCGCTGGCGATTAGTTTGCCGATTAATTCGATCATCAAGTCAATTGACTCACTGGCCCGCGGGTATTCGTCGGCCGGATAGATATTGAGCGAAGCTAAATCGCGATGGAAGCTAGCCTCGTAATGCCGGGCTAACTCGAGGGCGCCTTTGCCTTCGGTTGCCGCCTGTTGCAGCACCCGATCCTCGGTTTCGCCCTGACCCTCATCAACACCGCCAAGGCCGGTGTCGTCGGCCATGTGGCCGACGTCGGTGATGTTCTGAACCAATCGAACCTGGATTTTTCCGAATTCGGCGGTGCGGCGAATCAGGTCGGTGAGCAAAAAAGTGCGCATATTGCCCACATGGGCATCGCGGTAGACGGTGGGACCACAGGCATAGACCCGCAGGAGTCCGGGCTGGGCCGAGATGATCGGAACCACCGAGCGGTGCATGGTGTCGTACAGGCGCACGTATCCTCCGCCACTTAGCCTATGGTGACCCGAGGGGAGGCGCACCGCATCGGTCCTTGGGTTGTGTAAGTTAGGGGCGTCCAGCACGAACCGCAGGCCGTTTTATTCATCTCTCGGAGGCTCGGGTGACATACACCATCGCATTTCCATGCGTGGATCTCAAAGACAAGGCGTGTATCGAGGAGTGCCCGGTCGACTGCATCTATGAAGGCGGCCGGATGCTCTATATCCAGCCCGATGAGTGCGTTGACTGTGGTGCCTGCGAACCGGTCTGCCCCGTCGAGGCCATTTTCTATGAAGATGATGTTCCCGAGGAGTGGAAGGAGTACACCGCCGCGAATGCGGAGTTCTTCGTCGAGCTTGGCTCACCCGGTGGCGCTGCCAAACTGGGCGCCCAAGATTTTGATGCGCCCCTGATCCTCACCGTGCCGCCACAGGTGCACGAGCACTGACCAGACCACTGACCAGACCACTGACCAGTTCACCGGCCGACCGGCTGCCGGATTTCCCGTGGGATGTCCTGGCCCCGTATGCGGCCCGCGCCGCGCAGCACCCGCACGGGGCCGTTGATTTATCTGTTGGCACCCCGGTCGACCACACACCCGCGGTGGTGCAAGCGGCCCTGGCCGCGGGCGCAGATGCGCCGGGCTACCCGACCACCGCCGGGTCACCTGCGGTGCGGGAAGCCGCGGCCGGGTGGATCAACCGGCGGTTAGGCGCAAAAGTGGCACCTGCAGCGGTGCTGCCGGTGATCGGTTCCAAGGAGTTCGTGGGTTGGTTACCCACCTTGCTGGGCCTAGACCAGGAAGCAACGGTGGTGATCCCAAAAATCGCCTATCCGACGTATGCGGTGGGCGCGGCCCTCGTGGGGGCAAAGATCATCGCGACCGATCGCCCCGAGGAGGTCAAGGCACCGTCCCTCATCTGGATCAACTCACCGAGCAATCCGACGGGCGCGGTGCTGTCGGCGACCCGGCTTGCCGAAATCGTGGCCTATGGGCGTTCGGTATCGGCGTTGGTGGTCAGCGATGAGTGCTATTTGGAATTGGGCTGGGAGGTCGACCCGGTCTCAATATTGCATCCCCTGGTATCTGGGCCAGAGCACGTCGGGGTCCTGGGCTTGTTCTCCTTGTCTAAGCGCTCGAATTTGGCCGGGTACCGGTTTGGTTTTGCGGCCGGTGACCAAGCGGTGATCTCGCAGCTATTAGCAGTGCGCAAGCACCTGGGAATGATGGTGCCGGCACCAGTGCAGTTGGCCGCGGTGGCCGCTCTAGGCGACGACGCGCATGTATTAGAGCAGCGGGGCCGCTATGCCCGAAGGCGCGAAATTATGCGTGCTGCGTTGACTCAGGCCGGATTCGTTATCGACCATAGTGAGGCGGGACTTTATCTTTGGGCAACCCGGGGCGAGCCCTGTTGGCAAAGTGTCGGTTGGTTTGCTGACCGCGGTATTTTGGTGACCCCCGGTGACTTCTATGGAGTTGCCGGGGCGCAGCACGTGCGAGTGGCACTAACCGCACCCGATGCCGGTGTTGCCCAATTCGCTAAGCGCATTGGCGACTAGGTAGTCTTCGGCGCAGGAGGACAAAGTGGCTGACGCCGTACTGCAATTTTCAGGTGGGGAACTACCGCTAGCCGAGGTGCCAGCAACTGTTGGGGCGAGCGGGCTTAACATCGGATCACTGCTCGGCACCACCGGCAACGTCACTCTTGACCATGGGTTCGTTAACACCGCTTCCTGCTCATCGTCGATCACCTATATCGACGGTGACGCCGGTATCTTGCGCTACCGCGGCTACCCGATCGAGCAATTGGCCGAGCAATCTAGCTTCCTGGAGACTTCGTACCTGCTTATCTACGGCTACCTACCATCACAACTTGAACTAGATGACTTCAAGGCGCTGATCCGCAAGCACACCATGCTGCACGAGGAGTTGCGCCAGTTCTTTGACGGCTTCCCGCGTGATGCGCACCCGATGCCGGTGCTGTCGTCGGCGATCTCGGCCCTTTCGACTTTCTACCAGGACTCCCTTGACCCATTTGACCCGCGACAGGTTGAAATTTCAACCATTAGGCTGTTGGCGAAGATGCCGACGATCGCGGCCTACGCCTACAAGAAGTCCATTGGCCAGCCGTTCCTCTACCCCGACAACTCACTTGGTTTCATCGATAATTTCTTGCGTATGACTTTTGGGGTGCCAGCGGAGGAGTACGAAGTAAACCCGATCGTTTCCCGTGCCCTCAATCAGTTATTCCTTTTACATGCAGATCATGAGCAGAACTGCTCCACCTCCACGGTGCGTTTGGTTGGCTCATCACATGCAAACATGTTCGCGTCGGTATCGGCCGGCATCAATGCGCTCTTCGGGCCGCTGCATGGCGGCGCCAACCAGGCGGTACTTGAGATGCTCGAGAAGATCCACGCCTCGGGCGGTGGCGTGAACACCTTCATCCGCCAGGTCAAAGATCGCAAGGATGGTGTCAAGCTCATGGGGTTTGGCCACCGCGTCTACAAGAGCTACGACCCGCGCGCGGCCATTGTCAAGAAGACGGCCTACCAGGTTTTCGAAGAGATGAATGTCAGCGATCCGCTGCTTGACATTGCGTTACGGCTCGAAGAAGTGGCATTGGCCGATGACTTCTTCATTTCGCACAAGCTCTACCCCAATGTGGATTTCTACACCGGCTTGATTTACAAGGCGATGGGCTTCCCGCCGCGGATGTTCACCGTGCTGTTCGCCCTGGGCCGCTTGCCCGGGTGGATTGCGCAGTGGCGCGAGATGATCGAGGATCCTGCCACGAAGATAGGCCGCCCGCGCCAGGTCTACACCGGTGAAGTCCTGCGCGACTACGCGCCGATGGGCACCCGCTAACCCACTTCACGTACCAAGGTTTTAGATCGTCGCAGCCGCCAAAACTTCAGTCGGTTGCGTGCAGGGTGGCATTGAGCCCGCCCCAGGTGCCGGTGCGCATTACTACTTCGATCGCACCGCTTTGCGAGTTCCGTCTAAACAGCAGGTTATCGGCCCCCGAGATGGCACCGGCTTTCGCGACGGCACCGTCTGGCAACATGACTTTGGAACCTGCCGTTACATAAAGTCCCGCCTCGACCACGCAATTGGCCCCGAGGGAAAGCCCAACGCCGGCGTTGGCGCCGATGAGGCAGCCTTTTCCGATACTGACGACTTCCTTGCCGCCACCGGACAAAGTGCCCATGATGGAGGCGCCCCCGCCGATGTCAGAGCCGTCATCGACGACCACGCCGGCCGAGATCCGCCCTTCGACCATTGAGGTCCCCAAGGTGCCAGCATTGAAGTTAACGAATCCTTCGTGCATCACCACGGTGCCCGAAGCTAGGTGGGCACCGAGGCGGACGCGGTCAGCGTCGGCGATGCGCACCCCGCTTGGCACCACGTAGTCGACCATGCGTGGGAAGCGGTCGACGCCGTAGACCGTCAGGTGATGGCCTTTTGAGCGGGCTCGTAGGCGCACCTCGGTGAGTCGATCAAGGGGCACCGGCCCGGAGTTTGTCCAGGCGACAATCGGCAGCAACCCGAAGATCCCATCAAGGTTGATGGTGCGCGGCTGCACGAGGCGGTGCGAGAGCAGGTGCAGTCGAAGGTAGGCGTCAGCAGTGTCGATTGGGGGTGCGGACAGGTCGGCAATGGTCGTTGCAATGCTGCGTACCTGGGCGCCGATGGTCTCGGTTGAATTGATTCCGCTGCTGATGTCTGGCACATCCTTGGGGATGGCGCCGAGGGTGGGGGACGGATACCAAGCGTCAAGCATGACCTCACCGGCGATGGTGGCCAGGCCAATAGCTGATGCCGGCCCGAAGACCGGGGGTAGGTCAAGAGGGGCACTCATCGCACTACCGTATCCATGTGGCAACCGCGGATATCACCTTGGACCTGTCGACGGACGTTGTCGCGCTGGCAGCAGCCCTGATTGATATCCCGAGCCAGTCACACCATGAGGAGCAACTAGCAGATTTGGTACACGCCGCCTTGGCTGGCCGCGCGCATTTAACAGTGCAGCGGGTCGGCAACACCATCGTGGCGCAGACCCACCTGGGCCACTCTGAGCGGGTGCTCATCGGTGGCCATCTCGACACCGTGCCGTCGGCCGGCAACCTCCCGCATCATTTTGCGAAAGACCTGCTCTACGGTCTTGGGTCCTGCGACATGAAAGGCGGGGTTGCGGTTGCGCTCCGGTTGGCGGCAACGCTAACTGCACCCAGTCGCGATGTCACCTACGTGTTTTATGAGTGCGAGGAAGTTGCGGGCGAATTCAATGGCCTGCAGAAATTGGCCGATGAGCACCCGCACCTTCTCGAAGCCGATCTCGCAATCTTGATGGAGCCATCCAATGCCGGAATCGAGGCTGGCTGCCAGGGCACGTTACGTGCCGAGGTAACTGTCAGCGGGATCCGAGCGCACAGCGCGCGTTCATGGCTCGGTGATAACGCAATTCACTCAGCGGCAGATGTGCTTCAAGTGCTCCGCGCCTATGAGCCTCGTAGCCCGATCGTCGATGGCCTGGAGTATCGCGAGGGGCTCAATGCGGTTGCCATAAACGCTGGTATCGCCGGCAATGTGATACCGGATAATTGCGTTGTGACGGTGAACTATCGCTTTGCGCCGGATCGGTCACTTGATCAGGCTAAGGCGCATGTGCGCGAGGTATTCGCTGGTTACGAGGTTGTCATCGTTGACGAGGCGGCCGGTGCTCGGCCCGGGCTAGACCGACCGGCTGCCGCTGACTTCGTGGCGGTGGTGGGCGAAGACCCGCAACCGAAGTTCGGGTGGACCGACGTGGCTCGGTTCACCGCACTGGGCACCCCGGCCCTGAACTTCGGACCGGGGAACCCAGCACTAGCGCATAGCGCGGATGAGCATGTCCCTGTCGAGCAATTGCGAGCCTGCGAGGAGCGACTGCGCGCCTGGCTCACCTAGCTCACCTAGCTCACCTAGCTCACCTAGCAAGCGGGGTTACTGCTTATTGGCTTCGACATCAAGGGTCAAGGTGATGTCATCGCCGACCATCACACCGCCTGTTTCGAGGGCTGCATTCCAGACTAAGCCGAATTCCTTGCGGCTGATCTTCGCGGATCCTTCGAAGCCGATCTTGTTGTTGCCATAAGGGTCGGTGCTGAGGCCGATGAATTCATATTTGACCTCAACCGACTTGGTAACCCCGTGAATGGTCAGATCGCCGGTTACCAGGATGTCGTCTCCCTTGGCGGATACACCGGTTGACACAAAGGTAAGAGTCGGGAAATTCTCGACATCGAGAAAATCCGGTGACGCCAGATGCGCATCGCGGTCGGCCGAGTTGGTGTTGATGCTGGCTGCCGAGATGGTGAGTTCGGCCGTTGATTCTGACAAATTCTCGCCGTCGATGGTGAATGAACCGGAGTAGGTACCGAAACTTCCACGGACTCGGGCAACCATTGCATGTCGAACGGAGAACCCAATGGTGGTGTGGGAAGGGTCGATTACCCAGGTACCGGTGGCAGCAGACAGGGTGCTCATGGAACTCCTTAATTAATGGATAGGTAGTTGAACCTACAACTAATATATTTGAACATTCAACTAAAGTCAAGGTACTAAAACCTGGCGACTAGAATTAGCTCCGTGCCGACGATCTGTGTCTACTGCGCCTCAAGCTCGAATATCCCCGACCGGTACTTGGATTTGGCAACCGCGGTGGGCGCAGGGATCGCGGCGCGCGGTTGGCAGTTGGTCTCCGGGGGTGGCTCGGTATCGATGATGGGGGCGGTGGCGCGCGCGGTCCGGGCCGCGGGTGGGCACACCACCGGGGTGATTCCGCGGGCTTTGGTTCAGATGGAAGTCGCCGACCATGACGCTGATGAATTGATAATCACCGACGACATGCGCGCGCGCAAAGGGCTGATGGATGACCGGGCCGACGCTTTCTTAGCCCTGCCGGGGGGGATCGGCACCCTGGAGGAGTTGATGGAGGTATGGACCGCCCGCTGCCTGGGAATGCATGACAAGCCGGTGGTGGGTCTTGATCCGTGGGGCGATTTCGCGTTGTTGCGCGAGCAAGTGCGGCACTGGGAGCAGCAGGGCTTCGTCGGCGCGGCGGCTGTTGCGGAGTTGAGGTGGACCACGGAGGTGGAACAGGCACTTGATCTCATTGCGGCCGAATTGGCCACCGCAGTGCACCAACCCGGTTCCCGTGGTGGGATGGAGTCATGACATTTGTCTTTGTGTTGCTGGCGGTGGGCGTCATTGCGTTGATCGGTTTATTGGCAAGTGGTCGACTCGGTGAACTACCAGAACCGATCCGTGATGCACGTCCAAATAAGAAACTTGGTAAACCGGAGTTTGATGTAGTGGTTCGCGGTTACCGAATGGACGAAGTCGACCAGGTCATTGACGAGCTGCAAGCCCAGATCACCAAGTTATCCAGCAAAAGCTGATGAGTAAGCCCGTGCACGTCGCTCTCGACGTTGTCATAAATGCCCCGGTATCGGCGGTGTTTACGGCCTTTAGCCAATGGTCTGAGCAGGGCCGGTGGATGCTTGGCACCCACGTTGAGGTCACCAAAGGCGATGGCGCCAGTGTCGGGTCGGAGTTGTCGGCGTTTACCGGCCTCGGGCCGGCTGGATTCTTAGACACGATGACGATCACCAGGTGGGATGCGCCATATCGGGTGGACGTATTACACACGGGCAAGGTGGTCCGCGGCACCGGCATCATGGAGGTAGTCGCTTTACCGGGTGGGCGTTCTAGGTTCATCTGGAGCGAGGACCTAGACCTGCCATTAGGTCGCCTGGGGCGGTTGGGCTGGCCACTTGCCCGCCCGGCCTTCCTCAGTGGGGTAAGGCGTTCGCTAGTGGCCTTCGGGCGCCTTGTTGAATGCGGGGTCCTGCCCCGCTAGGTCAACCCCGCTAGGTCAACCCCGATAGGTGAGCTGGGGTGTGCACCCGCGATAATGGTCCAATGAGAAAGGGGTCTACATGGCCGCGATGAAGCCACGGACGGGTGATGGTCCCCTCGAGGTAACAAAGGAGGGGCGCAGTTATGTGATGCGCGTCCCACTCGAAGGCGGCGGTCGACTCGTCGTCGAACTCAAGGCCGACGAAGCCCGCGAACTTGGTGACAAATTGTTGGCGGTTTTCGTCTAGGGGAAAGCCAGAACTACTTTATATCGAGGTGCCGGTCCAAGTGGCCGGTCACCTCGATACTTTTTTGGCTACTGCATCTCGCCGCGGAGCACGGCAGCGAGCAGGCCGTCACCAATTGTCATGAGGGCTGGCACCCAGTGTTCGTCATCGCGTAGTGCGTGCGCCACATCGCGCAGTGCCGCGGTTTCAGCATCGCGCTGGCCCGGGTCGGCTACCCGGCCGTTCGATAAGACATTGTCGAAAGCCAAGATGCCGCCAACGCGCAGCAGGCGCCGGGCCTGCTGCAAGATCGCCGGGTATTCGGCCTTATCGCCGTCGACGAAAACCAGGTCGTAGGCCTGATCGGTAAGTCGGGGCAGGACGTCCAGCGCGCGGCCGGCAATCAAACGGGCCCGCACGTGGTCGTAGCCCAGCTCGGTAAGGGTGTCGCGGGCTACCCGTTGGTTCTCGGCTTCAATATCTATTGAGGTCAAGATTGAGTCCGGGGCCATTCCCGATAAGAGTGCGGCGGCCGAGACGCCGGTGCCGGTGCCGACCTCGACCACGGTTTGGGCGTTGATCGCCGTTGCGAGTAGTCGCAGGACGGCCGCCGTCGACCGAGTGACCGGCGTGCAGTCAAGTTCGACCGCCTTGCGCCGGGCGGCCCGGATGTGCTCGTCGTCCTCAAGCCAACCCTCGGCATAGGCCCAAGATGCGGTATTGGGTGGGGTGGTCGGTTTACCCGGTGATTCGGGCTGGTTGCTGGTAATGGTGCACCTCCGCTGCGCTGGGATTGCCCGCAGCCTAGCCTTAGCCCAGATAAGAGGAGCCAACGAGCATGAGCATTGATCCGATGACCCCTTCGGTGCCAACGGCCCAGCCCGAGCCGAGCCTGCCCCCAGTGGCGCCGGTGCGCCCAGAGCCGCGCCGAGGACTTGGGCTTTTCGCCACCGTCTTGGTTGCCGGGATCACGGCACTGGTAGTTGGACTCGTTGCCGGACTTAGCGGTTATCTAATCGGACAGTCCGTTGACGAAAATGCCGTGCCGGCCGCACCGGTTGTCGCAGCGGTGCCGCTCACCCAATCCAGCGGCGATACCTCACCGCGCTCGGACCAATCAATTGCCGGCATCGTGTCGGCGGTGCTGCCGTCGGTGGTTTCCATCCTCGTCGAAGGCGCTGAGGAGTCCGGTAGCGGTTCGGGATTTGTTCTGCGGCCCGACGGCTACATTCTCACCAACAACCATGTTGTCAATTTCTCTGATGATGACAAAAAGATCACCGTGGTTTTCAGTGACGGGACCGAAGCAAAGGGCACGATTGTCGGCACCAACGATTCATATGACCTAGCGGTCATCAAGGTCAAAGAGTCAGCGCTTCGACCATTAACCCTTGGTAACTCGGATGCGCTAGCGGTAGGGGATTCAGCGATTGCCATCGGCGCACCGCTCGGACTTGATGGCACCGTCACTTACGGCATCATCAGTGCGCTTGATCGTCCGGTTACCGCCGGCACTCAGGGTGATGTTTCGTATATCAACGCAATTCAAACGGACGCTGCAATTAACCCCGGAAACTCAGGTGGCCCGCTACTCGATGCCACCGGGCGCGTTATCGGCGTCAACTCCGCAATCGCCACGATGATCGGTGGCGGCGAGGGTGGCAGTATCGGGCTTGGGTTCGCTATCCCGGTTAATTCCGCGAAGCGCATCGCCGAGGAAATCATCGCGACGGGTTCCGCAAGCACTCCGGTGATTGGCGTGACACTCGATCTGACCTTCACCGAGGACGGCGCCAAGATCGGTGAGATAAATCCCGGTGGGCCATCTGAAAAGGGTGGGCTGGTCAAGGGTGACATCATCGTCAAGCTCGGGGATCGGGTAATTAACGACTCCACCGAGCTGGTCGTGGCCATTCGCGAATATGCGCCCGGTGATCCGGTGGTGCTCGAATTCCGTCGGGGTGGCGTTACGCGTGAGGTAACGATCACATTGGGCACCGCCGAAGCTAATTAGCAAGGTAGTGTTCGGCTATGTTCGATATTGGCATCGGCGAGATCATGATCTTGGCCGTCCTGGGCCTGTTGATCTTCGGCCCGGAGCGCCTGCCCAAGGCCGCCGCTGATGCCGGCCGCCTGGCCCGCCAACTCCGTGAGATGGCATCAGGGGCCAAGCGTGATCTGGCCGACTCGGCTGGCCTGGACATGAGCGAGACCATGGAGTCAGTGCGAAGTATCGGGGATCTACACCCGCGCAAGTTGGCGGCAAGTTTGTTCGCCGATGATGGGCCGGCGGACGCAAAGCCGGCGAAAACCGAAGCTGACGCCAGCCCGGCGACCAAACCGGTTTTTGATCCCGACGCTACCTAGCGCGCGGTTGGCGTAAGGCTCAGGTTTAGCTGGGCCAAGCCCCGCGGCTTGGTGCCCAGGGTGCGGGCGATTTCGCGAAGAGCAAGTGCTGCCGGCGCCTCCGGCTGGCTGAGCACCAATGGTGAACCAGCGTCACCGCCCTCGCGAAGTGCCACATCGAATGGGATCTTGCCAAGTAGTGGCACCGGCTTGCCGAAGACTTCAGAAAGTTGCTCAGCAACCAACGCCCCTCCGCCCATGCCAAACAGGTCAAGTGGCTCGCCACAGTGCGGGCACGGGAAACCACTCATGTTTTCAATGACGCCGGCAACTCGCTGCTTGGTCTGTTCGGCGAGGGTGCCGGCCCGGACTGCTACATCGGCGGCCGCCGGCTGTGGGGTGGTGACTACGACGATTTCAGCATCCGGCAGCAGCTGCGCGGTGGAGATTGCGATATCGCCCGTGCCCGGCGGCAGGTCAAGCAGCAGGACGTCTAGATCACCCCACCACACATCTGACAGGAATTGCTCGAGGGCGCGGTGCAGCATTGGTCCGCGAAAGGCGACCGGCTGCGTGACCCCACCCGGCTTGAAAGCAAGCATCGAGATAAGCCGAACCCCAAATGCCATCGGCGGCATGATCATGCCCTCAACCATGTTCGGTTCGGCCGTGGTGCCGAGCATTCGGGGTATTGAGTGCCCATACATATCGGCGTCTACGAGACCGACGGCCAGCCCCATGTCGGCCATGGCGACGGCGAGATTAGCGGTGACCGATGACTTGCCGACACCGCCTTTACCAGATGCAATTGCATAGACCCGCGTTAGTGATCCGGGCTGGGCGAATTGGATTTCGCGTGCATCATGCCCGCGCAGCAGTTTCTTTAGGTCGGCACGTTGCTGGTCGCCCATCACGTCGAGCACCACATTTACGCCGGTAACCCCGGGGACGGGTTTCACGGCATTGGTCACGCGCTCGGTGATGGTGTCGCGCATCGGGCAGCCTTTTATGGTCAGCCAAACCGTGACGGTGACTACACCCTTCTTCGAACATTCAACGTCCTTGAGCATCCCGATCTCAGTTATCGGGCGGTTTATCTCAGGGTCTTTAACGTCGGCGAGGGCAAGGCGAACTGCTGCTAGGTCAACGCTCATGCCGACAGACTACGCACGGTCATCCGATCGCGCATTCGCGTCATCGAGTTTGTCGGTTAGATCTCCAAGTAGATCACGGATTTCGCCGTGCACGTAGTCGCGGGTTGCGACTTCGCCGATAGCTAGGCGAAGCGCTGCAATTTCCCGCGCTAGGTAGTCGCTATCCGCGAGTAAACGCTCGGTTCGGGCCCGATCCTCTTGGTATTGAACGCGGTCGCGGTCGGCCTGCCGATATTGGGCCAGCAAAATCAGTGGCGCCGCGTACGACGCTTGGAGTGAGAGCAGCAGGGTTAAGAAAATGAATGGAAACGGATCAATGCGTAGGTCGACGGGGGCCAAGGAGTTCCAGGACACCCAACCAATGACAACCGCTGTCATCCACGCGATAAAAGCCCATGACCCGATGCGCCGCGCAACGCGCTCAGATAGTCGGCCGAAAAGCTCTGGATCATAGGCACCACGAAGTTGCAAGCCGCGCTCAAGGGGTTGATCCAAGCGCGACTGCCGACGCGGTGCTGGCCTAGCCATGTTGATCACCGTCGTGGTTTTCGCGTTCGCGCCAATCGCCGGGGAGCATGTGGTCAATTACGTCATCGACTGTTACCGCACCAAGGAGCCGGTTGTTCTCATCGACAACCGGAAGGGCGACCAAGTTATAGGCTGCGAATGTGCGTGCGACCTCTGCGAGCCCGACATGTGGGCCGATGGGAACCAGTGAAGTGTCGACAATGGACGAAACCATGGTGGCCGGTGGCTCGCGCAGCAAGCGCTGAAAATGGCAAGTACCCAAGTACCTACCGGTTGGTGTTTCGGTTGGCGAGCGGGTCACGTAGACCTGCGAGGCAAGGGCCGGTGAAAGATCGGCATTTCTTATGTGGGCGAGGGCGTCGGCAACCGTGGCATCGGCCGGTAGAACTACTGGCTCAGTTGTCATCATGCCGCCGGCGGAGAAATCGTCATAAGTCAACAGGCGCCGAATATCCTCGGCCTCATCTGGCTCCATGCGCTCGAGTAGGTCTTCGGCCTGATCCTTTGGTAGGCCGGAGATCAGGTCAGCCGCATCGTCGGGGTCCATCTCTTCGAGGACGTCAGCGGCGCGTTCGGCTTCGAGCATCTGCAAAATCCCAAACTGATCATCCTCGGGAAGTTCTTCAAGGACATCGGCAAGTCGCTCGTCATCTAGCTCGCGCACAAGTTCAAGTCGCCGCTTTGGGGTGAGGTCCTGCAACACCGCTGCGATGTCGGCCGCCGGTAGGGAGTCAAGGCTGGCCAGCAGGAGCTCGGCCGGCTGATCGGCTAGTGGCAACGACAACCCGCGAATTTCGGGCCAATCGACGATGAAACGCTCACCGCGCCGCCGAAATCCGTGACCGCCTCTACGAACGAAGAGTTGCGACACCAGCCAGTCCTGCGTGCGGCTTTGTTCAACCGCCATGTCGAGTACGGAAACCGCCGCGCCGCCGGTAATAAGTTCAACGGTCCGGTCGAGGATCTCGGCGGTGACTAGGGTCTCGCCCGGTCGCTGTTCGAAACGGCGCAGGTTCACGGTGCCGGTAACGATGATCTGGCCGGTGTCGATATTGGTGACTTTGGTCATCGGGACAAAGATGCGTCGGCGTGGTTGTACCTCGACGACTAGGCCGGTGAGCCGGGGCGGGTTATTGCCGCTGCGGAGAACCACGATGGCATCGCGAACCTTGCCCAGTTGGTCACCATTGGGGTCAAAAACCCCGAGGCCGGCCAACCGGGCCAGGAAAACCCGGGTCGCGGTGCTCGTCGTCACGACCGAAGGCTACCGTCGCTGACGTGTCAGCAGCCCCGCAGCCGTCAACTACCCTGCACCGCCCCCCGGCTGGGGACCTGGCCTGGCTGGGGGTGGCCATAGTTTTCATCTCAACCTCGGGCCCGATTATCACCGTTATCGCGGCCCCGGCCCTGGCCATTGCTTTTTGGCGTTGCTTCCTGGGCTCGGGGGCCACCGGGGTTTGGGTGCTGCTCCGCCAGCGTGGAGCCTTTGGGCAATTGACCCGGCGCGAGGTCAAGCTCATGGTGTTCGCCGGCCTGCTATTGGGCGCACACTTTGCCGCTTGGATCCCGTCCCTGCGGTTCACCACGGTCGCTTCGTCCACCGCGCTGGTCGCAACGCAGCCAATCTGGGCAGCCCTCTTGGCACGCTTTCGCGGAGTGCACATCCCCGGGCAGGCCTGGTTTGGCATCGCGGTCGCCCTGATAGGCATCCTCGTCTTGACCGGCATCGATTTCACCGTCGACCCGAAGCACTTAATCGGTGATGGGTTGGCACTGCTGGGTGGCATGCTTGCCGCCGCCTATGTGACGGTAGCCGGGCAGGCCCGTCAGAGTGTTTCGACTTCGGTAACGACTTTTGGTGTTTACGCAAGTGCCGGCGCCCTGCTGATTGTCATGTGCTTAGTGCTCCGGGTGCCGCTGGTGGGCTTTAGTTTGCGAGATTGGCTGTTGATCTTGGCCTTGACCGTGGGGGCACAGCTACTTGGTCACACCCTCATAAACAAAGTGCTGTCGACTACGTCTGCGACGGTGGTTTCCCTGGCGATTTTATTTGAAATGCCCGGTTCGACCTTGGTGGCCGCTGTCTGGCTGGGCCAGATCCCGCCACTTGGCATCATTCCGGCGGTGGCCTTGATGTTCATCGGGCTGGTACTCGTGATTAGGTCCAGCAGTGTGAAAGAGCCCACAGAAAGCCCGCCAATCTAGTTTTCGAGTAGGCGCCCCCGCGCCAGGTCGGTACGCTCACCTTGCCCCAAGGAGGATAAATGTCCAGTCCAAGAGTGCTGCGCTCGCGTCGCTCAAACCTCGCAGTGCCCGGCAGCAGCCCCAAAATGCTCGACAAGGCCCGCGGGCTGGCAGCCGACCAGATCTTCATGGATATCGAAGATGCCGTTGCGCCACTTGCCAAGCCCGAAGCGCGCAAGAACATAGTTGCTGCGTTAAACGAAGGCGGTTACGAGGGCAAGGTTCGCTCGGTGCGGGTAAATGACTGGACTACCCAGTGGACTTATCAAGACGTGGTAGAAGTTGTTGAAGGTGCCGGCCCCAACCTGGATTGCATCATGTTGCCGAAGGTGCAAACAGCCGATCAGGTCGTGGCACTTGACCTGTTACTCACCCAAATCGAAAAGTCGAATGGTCTTGAAGTCGGCCGCATAGGCATTGAAGCGCAGATCGAGAACGCGCTCGGCCTGATCAACGTTGATGCCATCGCGCAGGCCAGCCCGCGGGTCGAGACCATCATCTTCGGCCCGGCCGATTTCATGGCCAGCATCAACATGAAGTCACTTGTTGTGGGTGAGCAGCCACCAGGTTATGACGTTGGCGATGCCTACCACTACATCTTGATGCGAATCTTGATGGCGGCTCGCGCCTTCGACAAGCAGGCCATTGATGGCCCTTATCTGCAGATCAAGGATGTCGATGGCTTCCGCCGGGTCGCTGGACGCGCGGCCGCTTTGGGTTTCGATGGCAAATGGGTTTTGCACCCGGGTCAACTGGACGCCGCCAATGAGATCTTCTCCCCGCGGCAAGATGACTATGACAAAGCCGAAATGATTCTTGACGCCTACGACTACTACACCTCTGCTGCCGGTGGCGCAAAAGGCGCCGCGATGCTCGGTGACGAGATGATTGATGAAGCCTCGCGCAAAATGGCGCTCGTAGTTTCAGCCAAGGGTCGTGCCGCCGGAATGGCTCGTACTCAGACTTTCACCCCACCGGAGTAAAGGATTGCGATGAAGAAGCTGGCGGAGACCGAAGGACTGACAGAGATTCAAGGCGACATCATTGCCGCAATTCGGGATTTTGTTGACAAGGAGATCCTGCCTTATGCGACGGAGTTGGAGCATAAGGACGAGTACCCGGCCGATATCGTCGATGGATTGAAGGACCTTGGGGTCTTTGGCCTGATGATTCCCGAGGAGTATGGCGGTCTCGGGGAGTCGCTCCTCACCTACGCCCTCGTTGTTGAAGAAATTGCCCGGGGTTGGATGAGTGTCAGCGGCGTCATCAATACGCACTTCATCGTGGCATACATGCTCATGCATCACGGAACCGAGCAGCAAAAGCAGTACTACCTACCGCGGATGGCAACCGGTGAGGTGCGCGGTGCATTCTCGATGAGTGAGCCAGGGTGTGGTTCTGATGTGGCGGCGATTACCAGCAAGGCGGTCAAAGACGGCGATGACTACTTGCTGACCGGCCAGAAGATGTGGCTGACGAATGGCGGGTCGTCAACCCTTGTAGCGGTACTCGTGCGCACCGATGATGTCGAAGCGGACGCCAGTGTCTATAAGAAGATGTCTACGTTCCTGATCGAGAAGCCGGCTGGGTTTGGTGAGGTAATTCCTGGCCTGACCATTCCGGGCAGGATCGAAAAGATGGGTTACAAGGGCGTGGACACCACCGAAATGGTGATGGATGGCGTCCGCATCTCGCAAGACAATCTACTCGGCGGGGTGCCCGGGCAGGGCTTCTATCAAATGATGGATGGTGTTGAAGTTGGCCGGGTAAACGTTGCCGCTCGCGGCTGCGGGGTGGCGCTTCGGGCGTTCGAGCTCGGGATCGAGTACGCGCAGCAGCGGGTTACCTTCGGCAAGCCCATTGTCGAACATCAGGCGGTGGCATTTCGACTAGCCGATATGGCGACCAAAGTCGAAGCTGCGCATCAAATGATGGTGATGGCTGCACGTAAAAAGGACTCTGGCGAGCGCAATGACCTTGAGTCTGGCATGGCGAAATATCTCGCGAGCGAATACTGCAAAGAGGTGGTCGAAGACTCCTTCCGGATCCATGGTGGTTACGGCTACTCAAAGGAATACGAGATCGAGCGCTTGTATCGCGAGGCGCCGATGCTCCTGATTGGCGAAGGCACCGCCGATATTCAACGCATCATCATTGCTCGCCGCCTACTCGAGGAATACAAAATCCGCACGTGAGCACCCTGATCCCGTGCGTCGGTGCGGTGGTTTTCGATGAGGCCGGCGCATTGTTGTTAGTCAAGCGGGGCCACGAGCCGGCCCTTGGCCGCTGGTCGTTGCCCGGTGGTCGGGTTGAGCCCGGTGAAAGCCACGAGGCCGCCATCATCCGCGAGGTCTTTGAGGAGACGGGCCTAACCATCTCGGTGGTGCGCGAGGTGGGCACGGTGCACCGAGCGGCCCCGGGGGGCGGCACCTACGTCGTCAAAGATTTCCTTGGCAAGTGCATCGAGAGTCGAATCCCGGTCGGGAATGATGACGCGGATGAGGCGAGCTTTTTCGCGCTCGAGGATCTGGGCGACCTAGACACTAGCGACGGGCTGCTCGAAGCCTTGGCCGAATGGGGCCTAATCGACTAGCAGGGCGGGGGTGAATTCAATTGTCACCGGGGGATATCGGCCCAGACGGTAATTAGCTCGGGGTCGATGTCGGTGCCCCAGGAACCGGCGAGCGCTTCCACCAACTGCAGCCCACGCCCCCCACTGCCCGCAATCACCGGCCGCTGGTTTGTCATCTTCGGGATGGTGCCACCGGCCCCCCTGCGATTCGTCACCTCTAAGTGCAGGTTGTCGTCATCGATAACCAATTTGAGGTTTTGTGGCGGGCTACCGTGCAAAATCGCATTGGTGCACAACTCGGAGGCAATCGAGACGGCATCGGCGCCATCGCCCCAGGTAGCGAGGCTGGACGCCACCCATCCCCGGGCGGCGGCCGCGGCGGTGGTATCCGCTGGGAGCGTCCAACTATGTGTCACGGTCATGGCATACCCGATATCGCCGCGAACTAAACCTCGGCGGCAGGTTTTCCGGCGCGGGTGCGCTGCCGCGGGCGCTTTGGCTTATCTGTCTTTGGCTTATCGGTTCGGGGCTTATCGGTTCGGGGCTTATCCCCATGTTTGCCCTTAGCGTGGGCCGGCTTACGGTCATCGAGCTTCGGCTTTTTCTTGCCGGTCTCGCCGAGGTCTTCGACCCCTTCGGCGGCCAAGCCCGCACGGGTGCGGCCGGCCTTGGGGAGCTGGCCGGTGGTGCCTGGCGCGATACCAAGGCCGGTGTAGATGTGCTCACTTGATGAGTAGGTTTCGATTGGGTCCTTGAACGGCAGCTTCAGGGCGCGGTCGATCATCTGCCAGCGCGCGATGTCTTCCCAGTCGACCAAAGTCACAGCAACTCCGGACGCCCCGGCGCGGCCGGTGCGACCGATTCGGTGCAGGTAGGTCTTCTCGTCATCGGGGCATTCATAGTTGATGACGTGGGTCACGCCGTCAACGTCAATACCACGCGCTGCGACATCGGTGGCCACGAGAACATCGACCTTGCCATTGCGGAAGGCGCGTAAAGCCTGTTCGCGCGCGCCCTGGCCGAGGTCACCATGCACGGTGCCGACGGCGAATCCGCGCTCGGTGAGGTCATCGCAGATCCGCTGGGCCTTGCGCTTCGTCCGGGTGAAGATCATGACGAGGCCGCGTCCGTCGGCCTGCAAGATGCGGGCGAGGATTTCGATTTTGTCCATGGGATGCGCGCGCCAAACGTGCTGCTCGATGGTGTCGACGATGGCGCTATCGTCACCAGGCTCACTCGCGCGCAGGTGGATCGGCTGGGTCATGTATCGGCGGGCGAGATTGACGATTTGGCCGGGCATGGTTGCGGAGAACAGCATTGTTTGCCGTTTCGCGGGGATTTCAGAGACTATGCGCTCGACGTCGGGCAAGAAACCCATGTCGAGCATTTCATCTGCTTCGTCAAGCACCAAGGTGCGAATCCCGGTGAGCATGAGGTCGCGCCTATTTACTAGGTCAATTAGTCGCCCGGGTGTGCCCACCACCACGTCGACACCTTTGTGCAGCGCCTCAATTTGCGGCTCGTAGGCCCGGCCACCATAAATGGCCAGAACTTTGATGCCCTTCAGACGGCCGGCTCGCTCCAAGTCCGTTGCCACCTGTAGACCGAGTTCACGGGTGGGGCACACCACGAGTGCCTGCGGCACGCTGCGGTCACCTTCGAGGTCGATGCGTTGAAGTAGCGGGATGCCGAAACCCAGGGTCTTACCGGTGCCGGTCTTGGCCTGGCCGATTAGGTCCTTGCCCTCAAGGGCCAAGGGAAGGCACATTTGCTGGATAGGGAATGCGCGATCGATGCCGTCAGCGGCAAGGGCTTCGGCAATCAGTGGATCGGTGCCGAGCTCTACGAAGGTGGGAGCCGAGGTTGGGTCGACCGGGGAAGTAGTCACTCCCTTGAGTCTACCCGCTGGCCTTTCGCTAGCCTTCGACCACCATGGATCAGCCGTCTCTTCAGACTTTGGACACCGACCCGGAGTACCGGGCCGCGGTCGTCGACCTGCTTGCGGTGTTGGCCTACGGTGCGCTCACCGCTTTCGAACGGATCGCCGCTGATGCGGCGATGGCGCCGACCATTGATGACAAGGCCGCCCTGGCGGCAATGGCGGCAACGGAGTATCGGCACTTTGAAACCTTGCGGAATCGCCTAGTTGAGCTTGGGGTGTCGCCGGAGGCGGCGATCGCACCATTTAGGCAGCCCCTTGAAGAATTCCACGCCCATACCGCGCCCAATGACTGGCTCGAAGGTTTGGTCAAGGCTTATGTGGGTGACGGTATCGCCCTTGACTTTTATGTCGAGATAGCCAAGTACCTCGACCCGGAAACAAATGCGCTGGTACTAAGTGTCTGCGATGAAATGGGGCAGTCGGAATTCGCGGTCGGCCGGGTCCGTGCCGCGATAGCCGCTGATCCGCGAATCGGTGGCCGGTTGGCGCTTTGGGGTCGGCGCCTTGTTGGCGAGGCCCTATCACAAGCGCAACGAGTCGCTGCTGAGCGCGATGCGCTCTCCAGTTTGTTGGTCGGTGGCGTTGATCGCCCCGGCGCGGACCTAGCGGAGATCGGGCGGATGCTCGCCCGGCTCACCGACAATCACACCAAGCGGATGGCCGCGCTCGGACTTGCCGCTTAGCTCAACTGGGTTGTCGGCCGCTAGGAGGTGCTGCCGAACCCAACTCGACGGGTTGATTCGGCGCCGACTTCGACATAAGCGATCTTCTCGGCGGGCACTAAGACGGTGCGTCCGCGCTCATCGGTCAGCGAGAGCAGGCCGCCTTTAGCAATGGCGGCTTCGACCGCCTTGATGATCTCGGCTTGCTCCTGTGCACTCTCGAGTGATATTTCGCGTGCGGTGTCTTGGACACCGATCTTGACCTCCACGGTCAGTCCTCCTGTCAAGGGTGCAAGTGCTTTAACTGTGCTGCTGATAGTTGTGTTATGCGCTCATCGTGTCAAGGTGAGGTGGCTTAGTCCTCCGGTGGGTGCGATAGCGGGAAGCCGCTAATGCCGCGCCAACCAAGGGAGGCGATGAGTTCAGCGGCTTCCTCGCGGCTGATTTCAGTTCGCGCGTGGCGTAACCAACGACGGGCGGCAACCTGCGACATCCCGAGCATTCCGGAACCGAGCAGGAGCGCCTGTTGCGGGTTCAACCCGGTGTCCTCGGTGATGACGTGGGCAATCGCCTGCGCGACCGCCAAGTCAGCTCGGTCAACGCGTTCGCGCACCGCCGGCTCATTGATCAGATCACTTTCAAATACCAACCGGAAAGCCCCTTGTGGGTCTTCGACGAAGGCAAAGTAGGCCTGCACGGTGCGTTGCACCCGGACTTTATTGTCGGAAGTCGAGCGCAGGCCAGCGGTATATGCGGCGTGCAGTTCCTCGATGCCGGCGTCTAGCAGGGCAAGATAAAGATCCAATTTGCTCGAGAAGTGCTGGTAAAGCACCGGCTTGGATACCCCAGCGCGCTCGGCGATGTCGTCCATCCCGGCGGCGTGGTACCCGGCTGCCACGAAAACCTCTTGGGCGGCCGCTAGAACCTGCGCCCGACGTTCGGACTTGGGTAGGCGCCCACTGGCTTTCGCCCCGGTTATGGTCACCACCAAAGCCTACCCGCCGGTAACCTGCGGTGTTGGGTTCAGGTCTGCCTCGATTTGGCCGGCTTGGGCATTCGGTACCGGCCCTTTGATAATGGGGGTATTCTGGTCCGATGTCCCAATTGACCGCGCCGTGGCCGCGGGCTGAAGCCTGGCTCCCGTCCTGCTCGATGTCGGCGCGTCACGCTCCGAGCCTGATCCCAGGTGCGCCGGCTGCGGTTTATATCCACGGCCTTGGTGGCTCGTCGCTTAACTGGACCGACTTAATGGACAACCTTCGCGCCGATGTCGATGGTTGGGCCGTTGACCTAGGCGGCTTTGGCCAGTCGCCGCCGCCGCGCAATGGCGACATGAGCCCGGCCGGCCACGCGGCGTGTGTAATCGAATTCATCGAAAATGAAATCAAGGCACCGGTTCACCTCTTCGGCAACTCCCTCGGTGGTGCCGTGGCATTGCAACTCGCGGCTCGGCGCCCGGATTTAGTCCGCTCGCTGACCTTGATCTCACCCGCGCTCCCGGCCATGCGTCCAACAAAGTCGAATGTGCACCTTCCGGTGATTGCGGTACCAGGTCTTGGTGAGCGGCTACTCGCGAAATATCTGGAACTAGACGCCGGTGCCCGCGTCAAGGGCACGATGGACACCTGCCTTGCCGACCCGGGGCGGTTACCCGCCCAGCGCGTAGATGAGGCGATCGAAGAGGCCCGTAATCGCGATCACCTGACTTATGCGGGCGATGCTTTCCTAAGATCCCTGCGCGGCCTGCTTCGCACCTTTGTCGACGTCGGGCCGGATCGACCATGGAAGCTAGCGGAGCGTGTTCAGTGCGAAACCTTGGTTGTCTACGGCAAGAAGGATCCATTGGTTGACGCTAGTGCTGCACATCGCATCACCCGTCATTTTCGCCGTGGTCATGTGATGGTGCTCCCGGAATCCGGGCATGCCGCGCAGATGGAGCACCCAGACTTAGTAGCTCGGGCATGGCGCAGGTTCTTCCAGTCGGAGTTTTCCGCACTGGCGTAGGGGCGCACGTCGTAAGTCCAGATGCCCTACGGCGCGAAGCAGGTCACAACCACGCGAGTACGTGGGAGCACCAAATAGCGAGTTCAGGTACCGGATCCCTCAACCTGCTGAAACCGTCAAAAATGGGCCCAGAAATGACGGTTCGAGCAGGTTTAGGCCCGGTACGTGACGATTCGAGCAGGGTTAGCCCCTGAATTCTGATGAAACCGCTAACTTTTGAAAGTATTCACACCCAGCCTGTGTTCCAATGGTGATGCAGTACTTATCTATCCGCCAGACTTATCTTTACGCCAGACTTATCTATCCGCCAAGTCATTTGGAGAATGTGATGCCAAGCATTGATGTGTATTCGCCAGTTAGTTCAGCGCCGACGGATCGGCTCGCCCTTGGGGTGGGTTGGGTGCGGCCCGGTGCTGCCGGTATCGGCGGCACCCTAAACCCCTCCGGCACCCCGCGCCCGACGCCCGGTGGGGGCATCTTTATTTGTTCGTGCTTTGAGGGTAATGAAGAGTAGTAACCATTCAACGAAGAAGTTCACACCTATAAAGATCACAACGCGAAGAGTGGAGCACTAAATGCCAAGTTTTGATATTGCTGCCCCAGCAAGTTCCGCGCCGACCGACCGGTTGGCCCTTGGTGTTGGTTGGGTGCGGCCTGGTGCGGCCGGTATCGGCGGCACCCTAAACACCTCATCCGGCACCCATCTCGTGGCGTGGGAACTGCTTTACTGCTTTGAGGGTAATGAAGAGTAGTAACCCCACTCAACGAAGAACTTCACGCCGGTAAAGACCACAACGAGAAGATTGGAGCTTGAAATGCCAAATATCGATATTGCTACCCCAGCAAGTTCCGCGCCGACGGATCGGCTCGCACTCGGTGTTGGTTGGGTGCGGCCCGGTGCTGCCGGTATCGGCGGCACCCTAAACCCCTCGATTTTTACACCCTGCGGGTTCCTTGGGTTGTGCTTTGAGGGTAATGAAGAGTAGTAACCCCACTCAACGAAGAAGTTCACACCTTTTCAACGACGTAGTAGATCACAACGAGAAGAATGGAGCAGTAAATGCCAAGTATTGGCGTTAATTCACCAGTTAGTTCAGCGCCAACTGATCGACTCACACTCGGTGTTGGTTGGGTACGGCCCGGTGCGGGCAGTATCGCCGACTCCCTAAACCCGTCCACCCCACCCTTCGGCAAGGGAGCGGGGAGCTACTGCTTTGAGGGTAGTGAAGAGTAGTAACCCCACTCAACGAAGAAGTTCACACCTTTTCAACGACGTAGTAGATCACAACGAGAAGAATGGAGCAGTAAATGCCAAGCATTGACATAAATTCGCCTGTTACTTCAGCGCCAACTGATCGGCTCGCACTCGGTGTTGGTTGGGTACGCCCCGGTGTGGCCGTTATCGGCGGCACCCTAAACCCCTCGGTTCAACTGTTCTGTTCTGGTGCCTGGGGGGGTAGGTGTTTTGAGGGTAATGAAGAGTAGCACCGTTGCCTACCACTAGGTGGGGTGTTTAAACCCTGTTGCTGGCCCCTGACCGCTCGTGGTTGGGGGCCAGTTGGTTGCGCAACCTGCTCGGAAAGTTGGAAGAAGCCCTAGGTGTTTGACGGTATGTGACGTAACGTTGAAGTAGGTGCCCGTTTGGGTATTGGCCCTTTTACCTATTGGAGGACTAAATGCCAAATAGTGATATTGCTACCCCAGTAAGTTCAGCACCATCTGACCGGCTCGCACTCGGTGTTGTTTGGGTACGCCCCGGTGTGGGCGGTATCGGCGGCACCCTAACCCCCTCTTTTC
>CAJBZP010000023.1 GCA_903960135.1 uncultured Actinomycetes bacterium
AAATACGGCTCCGATGACATCTTTGAAGCGGTGGCCAAGGTATCGACCTCGAGTCCGGAAACAAATGCCGACCGCTGATCATTTGCAACAAGTAGGGCCATCGGAATCGCGAGTGCAACCGAAACAACCGCAACCAACAGCGCCATGACGATGACGAGCCGGCGCGTCACGATGCTTCCTGAACCAGCCGATACCCAACCCCGCGCACGGTCTCGATGAGTTCAGCAGATCCAAGCTTCTTGCGAAGGGAGGCCACATGCACATCGAGGGTCTTTCCCGTGCCAATCCAAACTGGATCCCAGACCCGCGAGAAAAGCTCCTGCCGGGTTACCGCACGGCCGGGCTCCTCGGCTAAAACCGCTAACAGATCAAACTCCTTTGCGGTTAAATCCACCACTTCGCCATCTACGTGCACCACATGGCGCACTCGATCGACGATAACTCGCCCGGTATCAAGAGTCGATTCGGATCGCCGGCGCCGGGAAACAGCACGAACCCGCGCCGCCAACTCGCGCACACTAAATGGCTTGACCACGTAGTCATCAGCGCCGAGCTCCAGCCCGACGATTCGATCGGTCTCATCACCGCGCGCGGTTGCAATAATTACCGGGATGTCAGTCACCTTGCGCAGCTCGCGCAGCACTTCAAGGCCGTCACCATCTGGTAGGCCCAAATCCAGCAGGACTACATCAATACTGCCCTTGCTGGCGGCAGCCACCACCTGACTGGCATAGGCAACGTGCTCGGTCTCGATGCCGTTGCGCTGCAAGCCCTCGATTAGTGGGCCGGACACCGCCGGATCGTCTTCGACGACTAACACCAACATGTGCCCATAGTGGCATGTCAAACCGGCTGGCACTGGCCCGGGACGCAGTGCTGTCCGGCATTTCGCTCAAGCGGCAAGGCTCTTACCTTTACTTAACCTTGCTCTGGTGTGCATTTGGCATGACCCCACCTACTCTCATAACAACTGCACTTACGAACTCATTAACTTTAGTAGGAGGAAGCCATGAACCGAGGCACGATAATCGCCATCGTCTCCGCGGCAGCCGGGGTCTTGGTTGCCGGATCAATCGCGAGTGTCGCCGTTATCAATGCTGCTTCCGGTACCGCTGCGGCTGAATCCATCGCCGTTACCGCGGTCGCTGACTCGGTGGCCAACCCGTTACCGCCCGTGCCGCAGGCTGACACACCGGCACCACAGGCTGACACACCGGCACCACGGGCTGACACACCGGCACCACAGGCTGACACACCGGCACCCGAGCCCCGCGCGATCTCCGCAGCAGACGCGGCCACGGTGGTACTGACGGCCAGTGGCGGCAACGCCACTGAGGCGCAGCGCGTTACGCACGGTGGCTACGACGCCTGGGCAATCACCGTTACCCGCGCCGACGGATCAGTGGTCCGTGGATTCGTCGAAGCAACTAGCGGCGTCATCTTTGATTGGAACGTAGTTTCCGGCCCAACGAAGGCCACTCCGTCGAAGAGCAACGGCTACGAATCAGAAGAGAATGAATCAGACGAACACGAATCAGACGAACATGAATCAGACGAACACGAATCAGACGAACACGAATCAGACGAACACGAAGGTGGCGACGATGACTAATCCCGAGACTGTCAAGGTGACGGCAAGCCCGGCCCGCAAGGCACGCCGCAACTCACCGGCTGACAAAATTTGGTCGGCTGGCCTAGCCACTGCTACCTGCATCGGCCTGGTCGGAGTCATCGGTGTGCGCACTGTCGAAGCCAATGTCGATAATGCCGCTGCGTCCACGGCGACAGACATCGCTCTGGTTTCTGCCCAGGAGCCCACCACTTCTACCGGCCTAACCCAAGCTGATCTCGATGCCTACGCGGTAGCACTAAGTGACGAGGCTGCGAAGTTGGCCGCCTACCGGGCCGCCCTTGTTGATGCCGGGAACGCGCTGCAAGCAGCAGGCGGCCAGCAGGCGGTGCAGCAGGCCCAGATCAAGCAACCACAGATCAAGCAACCACAGATCAAACAACCGGTTGCGGCGCCGGCGCCGGCCGCGCAACCAGCGCCGCAGTCGAACACCAAGAGTAGCTGACATGTCCGAGCGCAAATTTCGTGCGATGGGCACCGACTGCCATCTCATCGTCAATACGACCGATGAGCAGGCTTCGACGCGCCTTATTGAACTTGCGCTCGCGCGAGTTGAGCTCCTCGAGGCCTGCTGGTCCCGCTTTCGCCCCTTAAGTGAGCTCAATCGCCTCAATGCGCAAGCTGGCACTGGTCCGAAGGTGGTCTCCGAGGATCTCTTGGCCTTGGTGGCGGCTATGCGTGCAGCCTGGTCGGCCACCGATGGTCTCTTTGATCCGACGATCTTGTCGTCAATGCACGCAATCGGATACGACGTGGATTTCGCAACGATGGTCGCCCGCGACGCGATTGCGATTACCCAGGTTCGCCCAGCACCGGGGATGGGCGACGTCCTCATCAACGTGGTCGATCACACCGTCACGTTGCCTGCTGGTGTCGGCATCGACCCAGGTGCGATCGGCAAAGGTTTGGCCGCCGACATCATCGTTACCGAGATCATGGCCGCCGGCGCATCCGGCGTGCTCGTCAATCTCGGCGGCGACATCGTCTTTGCTGGGCTCACGAATAGCGGCGACGGAGCAGCGGCTGACCAATGGGTCATAGGTGTCGAAGATGAACGGGTTGAAACTAATCTTGGCGCCGATGGCGGAGAGCGCGTCAAACATTGGCTGAGTTTCCCGGCTGGTACTGCACGGTCGGCGGTCGCAACCTCCACCATTTTGAAGCGCAAGTGGGCGGATGGGCGGCACCATGTCATCGATCCCCGCACCGGGGATATCTCCCGTGGTGATCTGGTGCAGGTCACTGTTGCCGCTAAAAGTGGTGCTGCCGCCGAAAGCGCAGCAACCGCAGCCCTGCTGCTCGGCGCCGAGCGGGCAACGATTTGGCTGACTGAGCGTGGCCTACTTGCCCTGCTAATGACTGCAGATGACTTGATCATGACCGAGAACTCACTCGAACTTGTTGGCGGCCACCGTGGCTGATATTCCCTGGACCTGGCTATTGATTCGCGCCAGCGGAGTGACGACGTGGGGCCTGCTTACCGCAGTGGTGCTGTGGGGGATCTTGTTGCACACCAGATTGCTCGGGCGCCTGGCCTCGCCAATCCGACTGCTCGATATGCATCGCTGGCTCGGCGCAAGTGCCCTGGCATTTCTACTGTTGCATATGGGTCTACTCCTGATTGACCCGAAGGTTGCTTTCACGGTGCCGCAACTACTCATTCCCGGGTTAGCTCCTTGGCAGCCATTCGCTGTTGCACTTGGCATCATCGCTTTTTGGCTGCTAATTCCAGTTTCTATTCTCGGACGCATTCGAACCAAACTCGGCAAGGCAGGTAACACGATCTTCAAGCGGGTGCATCTCCTCGCCTACGCTGCGTGGCCACTTGCCACCGCGCACTACGTACTCGCCGGCACCGATGCCCTAACCGAGTGGTCACTTGCCCTTTTGATCACCGGTGGTGCGCTGATGGTGTTCGCACTCTTGGCCCGGGGATTCGTCCCGGCGCCGGCGCCCCAACGACCGGCCCGCAAGGACCCGGTTCCAATTTCGTAGACGCAGCGCGCAAGCGCCGGTTGTGGCCGATGGCTGTGGGACTATCGACCCATGAGTACTTTCGGGTTGGACGGCGTGCTGTCTTGGGCCAAGGCCCACCATGTTGCCAGTACCTGCGCCCGGCCACTCCCGGATACTTTTGCGCGCCTTGATGAGGCGGCCGGCAGTATCTTGGCGCAACCTATCTTGACTTTGTCCGCTGACCCCGCCGTTGATAGCGCCGCCATCAATGGCTACGCGGTTTGCGGTGCGGGCCCGTGGCGCTTAGCCGATGAGCCGACACTGCGACCAGGCCACGCAATGCGAATGCGCACCGGTGATCCGCTGCCCCAACACACCGATGCGGTGTTGGCCATGGAAGGTTCCATCTCCGAACAGCACGGCGATGGCACCCTGAGTGTGATCGCACTCGATGAATTGACCCAATTGCCCGATGAGCGCGCGCGCCCGGGATTGGGCTCAGGAATCATTCGCGAGGCTGAGGTGGCGCCAAGTGGCGCACTACTGGTGCCCGCCGGCCGAATTGTCACGCCGTCAATTCTCGCGATTGCGGCGGCCGCTGGCCATGACGGCATCGAGATCGTCCGCCCACCTGTTGTTGGGGTGATCGTGCTGGGCACCTCGTTGCTGTCACAGGGGCAATCGCGTGGTGGCCGGGTGCGTGATGCGCTCAGCTACACGGTGCCGTCATTTGTCGCAGCTCGCGGTGGTCGAGGCAATCCTGCGGTGCGCGCACCCGATACCGCTGAACTCTTGCTCCATGAGATTGACGACGCCGCGGTTGACGTGATCATCACCACCGGATCAACCGCGCCCGGCCCGGATAATCATGTGCGACAGGTGCTGCGCGATCTCGGGGCGCACTGGCTAATAGACGGCGTCGCCGTCACCCCAGGTGCGCAAATGCTGCTGGCCAAGTTGCCCGACGGCAGGTTCTTGGTCGGCCTACCCGGTGAGCCGCAGTCGGCCCTTGCTGGCTTGGTCACCTTGGTCGCACCACTAATTGCGGCACTGCGCGGCGCACCTGCGATGCGGGGTTATCCGACCGCGGTGCTCTTTGCCGACGCCCCGGCCGCCGAGTTCGCAGATGACACCCGGTTGGCCCCGATCAGACTTGAGCTGCTCGAGGCCGCGCAGGTCGCCTACCCGTTGGCCGATACCGGCCCCGCCGGGCTTGCGGGCTGGGCCCAGGCCGATGCGGTGGCCATCGTGCCCCCCGGGGCCGGTTTTCGCGGTGATGTCGTGCACCACCTGCCGGTTTTCCCGTAACCACACCCCAACCCTTATCCGGGCATTCCCTATCACTTCGATAGGGTTACTTACATGGACCTCGGAGCTATTGACCTCGCATTGGCCCTGGGCGGCCTGATCGCCGGGTTGATGGTGGGCCTGACCGGGATGGGCGGGGCCGCCCTTGTCACCCCGATGCTCGTGCTGCTTTTCGGCGTCCCCCCAGCCGCCGCCGTCTCAAGTGACGTGGTCGCCGCCGCCGTGATGAAACCGGTGGGTGCCGCGGTCCACATCCGCAACAAGACCGTGCACTGGGGCTTGGTCAGTTGGCTATCACTTGGCTCCATCCCCGGGGTCTTGATCGGCACCCTTATTTTCGCCAAGGTGCTGGCAACTTCGGGTGCCGATGAAACCATCCGCACCTGGATTGGTGTCGTCTTGATCATCGCCCTGTGCGCGATGCTTTTGAAGACCTACCTAACCGCCCGCTCATCGAAGATCCATGGCGAACAAGAACTGCTCGGCACACAGCTGCCGGTGCGGATTTTGCCGACTGTAGTTCTCGGCCTGATCGTCGGACTCATCGTCGGCATGACAAGTGTTGGCTCCGGATCCCTGATGGTCACCGTGCTCTTGCTCATCTACCCCCTGCTCCGTCCATCAGTACTGGTCGGCACCGACCTAACCCAAGCAGTACCGATGTTGATCGCGGGCGCCATCGCGCACGCTGGTCTTGGCGACATCGATATCGCGGTAGTTGTTTCACTGCTTATCGGGCAACTACCCGGCGTCTACTTTGGGGCCCGGCTGTCATCGCGTTACGACGGACGCAGATTGCGCTATCTGCTCATGGTCGTGTTGGCCGCCACCGCCTTCAAACTCCTAGGCGCACCGAGTCTTCTCGCCGGCACAATCGCAATAGTCGGAGTCCTAGTCATCGGCGCCATGATGGTTCAAGAGCGAGTACGATCCAAGTCATCATGCGAGCCATCATCGTCACCGAGCCCGGAGGCCCTGATCAACTCAGGTGGCAAGAGGTAGCGGCACCTGTTCCTGGGCCCGGCGAAGTCTTAATTGACGTTGCCGCAACCGCGGTCAACCGCGCAGATATCTTGCAGCGGCAAGGAAACTACGCCCCGCCACCGGGTGCCTCGCAAATCCTGGGCCTTGAGTGCTCCGGGGTAATCAGTGCACTGGGCCCAGGTGTCAAGGCTGTCAAAGTGGGCCAGGCGGTAACGGCCTTACTCGCCGGCGGGGGCTACGCAGAACAAGTTGCTGCACCCGTCGGGCAATTGATGAGCGTGCCGACCGGCATCGCGCTCACTGCTGCCGCCAGCCTGCCCGAGGTGGCCTGCACGGTCTGGAGCAATATCGTCATGACGGCCCACCTGACCGAAGGCGAGTGGCTACTAATCCACGGTGGCGGCTCCGGTATCGGCACGATGGCTATCCAGATCGCCCGCGCTCTCGGCGCCCGGGTTGCCGTCACCGCGGGCAGTGCGGCCAAACTCGAAATCTGCGAGCAACTCGGAGCTGAAGTCCTGATCAACTACCAAGAGCAAGACTTCGTTGAAGTTATCGCTGACGTCACCGGTGGCCGGGGCGTCGATGTGATTCTCGACAACATGGGTGCCGCATACCTGGAGCGCAATGTGCAAGCACTTGCCCGCAACGGGCGACTTGCCATCATCGGGATGCAGGGCGGGGTGACAGCCGAGCTCAACATCAATACCTTGTTGCGTAAAAACGGAACAGTGCATGCCGCCTCACTTCGAGGGCGCCCGGAATCTGAGAAAGCCGCGATCTGCCAGCAGGTTGAACGCACCGTCTGGCCGTGGATACCTGCCGGAATTGTTACCCCGGTTATCGGGGCCACCGTGGCTCTACCAGACGCCGCAGCCGCGCACCAACTACTTGAATCCGGGGCGGTCACCGGCAAGATCGTGCTGACGGTCTAGGCCATAATCTCCAACGTGCGCATTAGACCGGTTCCACGTCGATCCGCTTATGCCATCTTGACCATGCTCGCGTTACTGGCAGCAGGTTTCCTGCTCCCGCCCGCTGCCGCGGCGACAGAAACCTCGGTGGTCTGTCCGGTCGACCCACTGCCGGTTACCAGCGCACAAACTGATGCGTTGTTCGCGTTGGCCGCCGGGCGCCTTTACGCCGCTTCCGATATCAGCGGCCTGAAGCCACCCGGGGTGAAGTTTCCGTTCGGCGCCACCGCCCGGCAGACCCAGTACATGCGTTCAGATGTGTACGGCTGGACCGCAGGTTTTTATCCCGCCGAGCTTTGGCTGATGTATGAGCGCACTGCCGATCCGGCCTGGCTCGCACTAGCGCGCACTTGGACGCGTAGTCTGCTGCCGGTTGCCAAGTGGACCGGCTCCCATGACCTCGGATTCATGATTGGGCTGCCCGCCGGTCTTGGAATGCGCCTTGACCCTGATCCCGCGCAGCGCATCACTTACCGCCGCGCCATCATCGATGCGGCCAAGAGCTTGTCGAGCCGCTGGAACAACAAGGTCAAAGCCATCAAGTCGGGTGAGTACGACGGTAAATGGGGTCTCATTATTGATTCGGCGATGAACGCACCGATGCTGATCGAAGCCGGTGACATGATCGGTGGCACCGAAGGTGCCCTGCTTCGCACTCGCGGGCAGCAGCATCTGCTAACTCTGGCCAAATACTTCGTGCGGTCGGACGGATCAACATTTCACCGATTGACATTTAATCCAAGGACAGGTGCATTGACCGGGCCCGTCTATGGCCAGGGCTACAACATGGCCACGAGCACGTGGGCACGCGGCCAGGCCTGGGCGATGTATGGCTTCGCAAAAGGCTATGCCGTGACCGGCAATCCGGCCCTGCTGGCTGCCGCCAACCGCACCAACGCCTTTTGGAATCAACAGGTCGACCCCGGTTGCGTTCCTGCGTGGGATTTAGCAGTTAGCAGTGCATTCGCGCCCCGGGATTCGTCAGCGGCGGCCATCGCCGCGGCCGCGATGTTGCTACTGGCCGATCTTGATCCAGGTGGCAGCTCAGATAACCGCCAACTCGCCTTAACCACCTTGGGCACCCTGACATCGTCAGAGTGGACATCGGTCAACACCCAAAGCCCCGGGCTCCTGATTAAGCAGACTTGGAATGTGCCAATCCTTAAGTACGAGGGCTCCTACGTTTGGGGCGATGCCTACCTGCTCGAGTCCGCACTCAAGGTCAGCGAAACCACTAAGCGGTGACTTCAACAGTTAACTTGGTGCCCGCAGGTGTTGATTCGCGCGACCACCGCCCAGGTGCATTCATGTCGAGCCATGCCGAACCCATCCCACCTTTTGTGGAAGCCGAAACCCCACCGCCGTTGTCGGTCACAACCAGTACCAGCGCCGACTCACTAACCTCGACCTGCACGCTGATTTGACCAGCGCCACCTGATCGCACCGCATTGCCTACCGCTTCGTCGGCAATCAAGGCGGCCGTTTGCCACTGCGTTGCACTACCAAAATCCCCACTCGGCAATGTCAATTCGACAACGGCGATACCAGACCAGTCCTCAGGTATTTGCGCCAATCGCACCCGTCCGGTATCCGAGTTTTCAATTGAGTCACCGTCGAGCGACCGCGACAACCGCTCGCGGGCGGAGTTAACCACCTGAAGGGCTGACACCTCGTCGTATTGGCGCGATGCTTGCTCGAGTTGCAGCGCAAGTGCGGTCAACTCCGACTGCACGCGGTGATGTAGGTAAGTCCCCATTTGGGCATCGTGTTCGGCGTCAATCTGCATTACCGCAACTTCATCAACCTGCGCCATATCTATGCGCAATTGCAGGCTGCTGATGATCAGGTTGCGCTCAGCCTGCACACCGGCGATCGCTGTGGCGATGACCACGATCACCGGTATCGATATCGCAACGATCATGGAGCCGCTTGGGTCGGGCCGAATACCCATCATCTTGTTGGCGATCACTTCAAGGCTTAGCCCTACCGCAACCGGAAGCACGACCACCACCAGTGGGCTTACCCACCCCCGCCAATGCGGGTGCCGAGCGATAAGCAGTGCCCGCACCAGTAGAACCAGGATGGCCGTCGTTACCGAGATCACCGCGACCTCGAATCCGATTACGAGCCCGGCTGACCGCACCGTACCGACTCCAATCACTGCAGTAAGGAGAACTGCTATGGCCCGTAACGGTGGATCCCAGTTACTTATCGCGTCAAA
>CAJBZP010000024.1 GCA_903960135.1 uncultured Actinomycetes bacterium
CTTAGCACTTTAGCATTGACCTGAAGGGCGCCACGGCGATGCTTCGAACCCAGTTATCGAAATCAAAAAGAACACTCCTCGGTAACGGGCACCGCTGCCGGGGTAGCCAATGTCTGGGCCCCACGCAGCATTTCCCTGAATGACCGGGAGAAACCGCCTCATTCTTCGCAGCCTGGTCATTTGTGACTGATCAGGCCTCCTTGGCGCGCCCAAGCAGGCCGCCGGGGCGGTTTGGTGCGTTAAATACCCCCGTTCGGGGGTTATCGTTAAGACACACCACAGAAAGGGTGCCTACATGTCCAAAAATGGGTTACAACCGCGGAAGCTCCGCGGCCTGACTATCCGCGCTTTCGCCGCCTCTGCACTTGTCTTGGGTGCGCTCGGCTTGGCCGCCGCCCCCGCCCAAGCAGCTGGCGCCACCGGCTACGGCAATGGCACTGTTGGGGTGAATCAGACAATTACCGCCACTGAAATCTGCCCGAGTGCGCAGTTGGCCTTCACCGCCACCTACAGCAACGGCGTCACGGTTTCCGCCCCTTCTGTTTATGCAGATATCAACGGTAACGCGACCATTTATTGGGCGCCGACAATCGTTGGGCAGATCACCCAGGCCACGATTGGCAGTACCTGCTCACCCGTTTATCTCGGCGGCGCCATCATCTCTCAGACGCAGACAACTACCACGGTGTCCACACCAAACAACGCCAAGGTAGGTCAAGCCACCAAGATCAATGTCACGGTGCAATCCAATAGCCCAAGTGCTTATGCGCCGACCGGCCAGGTTGTGGTCAAGGATGTCAATGGAGCGACATTGCAGACCATGGGCCTGACCCCGGGCTCGGGCAATGGCCAAAGTTACGCCTACTACTGGTGGACTCCAGCGACTTCGGGCACCTTCACCTTCCAGGCCACTTATAGTGGCGACACCAATGCGGCCACTTCGGTTTCACCGCAGGATTTCATCAGCGCGACACCGACCGGGACGCCAATCACCTTGACGCACCCGACGACGATGACCACCGGGATCCCGCAAACTTTGGTGGCCACCGTGTACCCAACCACGGTGCAAGGCTCAGCTGGATTCACGTTGAACGGAAACCCGATCAGTGCCTCTGTCCCACTAGTTAACGGTGTGGCCACCTTCCAGTGGACGCCAACCGCCGCCGGGGCATTCACTCTTGGGGCCAATTACATGACCAACCAAGGTGGCAGTGGTTCGACCACCGACCCAATTACCGTGGCTTCAGGCCCGACGTCCAATGACGTCATCACTGTCACCCCGGCAGGTGGTTCAACTTGGAGCCCGAACGGTACCTACGTACTAGGAGCCAGTTCTACGACCAACTTCAATGTCTCGACCTTGTCGGGAGCCAAAGTGACACTAAATGACTCGGGGCCATGCACCTCCCCCGGGCTCGCGGTTGTCACGCCGGCTAGCACGGCCAATTGCACCCTGTCGTTCGTCAGCGCCGGTGGCAATGGGTATGCACCGGTTACGCAGACTTACAACGTGACCGTTGGCCTCGGCCAGCAAACCGCAACCCTGGCTGCCCCGCAATCCGGGAAGGTAAACGTCGGGCGCACATTGATTCTGGAATCTCCCGGCCAGACCGACACCAATGCCGGGCAGAACATAACCTGGAAGGTGACCACGAGCAAGAAGATCTGCGCCCTCGGGTTCCCAGCCGATGGGTCGGTAACTGTGAAGATCAAGAAGAAGGGCAACTGCACAGTTCAAGGCAGCGCGCCCGCGGTTCCCGGAGTCTGGGCGGCCTACAGCGTTACCCGCACCTATCGCGGTAAGTAACTGCTGAAACCGAATTACTTTGGCCCCTCACGAAAGTGGGGGGCCAAAGTTTTTAGTACTAAATTACGGGTCAATGTCTGCTGCTGCGCGCGCCGCGAACTCTTGGCGCATCGCCGAGGCGATTGGGCCTGCCTTGGCCCAGACCCGCTCATCCGCCCGCACCACCGGGTGCACATCACGGGTCGAGGAAGTAAGAAAAACCTCGTCGGCCCCCTGCAGCACTGATAGGTCCAATACCTGCTCGGTGCCGTCAAACCACTCAAGGACTAAGTCACGTGTCACGCCGGCAAGGGCGCCACTTGTCAGCGGCGGGGTTAGCACCTGACCGTCAATGATGACAAACACATTGGTACCGGTGCCTTCACATAACTCGCCACGGGTGTTGGCGAAGATGGCCTCGGATGCGCCATGCTCATGAGCCCGCAGCAAAGCGATCACGTTATCGGCGTACGAGGTGGTCTTGATCCCGGCCACCGCCGAATTCTCATTTCGCGTCCACGGCACGGTAACCACCGTGGTCGTCTCTGGCCAGGGGTTCTGAGCGGATAATGCAACGACCAAGGTTGGTACCGCCGCTCCTCGATTACTGCCCAATGGGGCGACGCCACCGGTATAGGTAATACGCAACCGGCCCGGCCCGGCCAGCAGCGGCCGGTTCGCGAACAGGACTTCGCCCACGGCCGCACGAATGACATCCTCATTGGGCTCCGCCAACCCCATGGCCCGCGCCGAGGTGGCTAGCCGTCGCAGGTGACGGGTGAGAGTAAATGGCGCACCGTCAACCACTTTCATGGTTTCAAATACCCCATCGGCCACGGTGAACCCGTGATCGAGCACCGAGACAAGTGCTTCATCCTCGGAAACGAGCGAACCGATATTTCGGTCGCCAACCCAAATCATCATGGCCGCATTACTTTCATATGAGCCCACTTTGCCACGTCTGTGCTGCTACTGAAGTAAGGTGCGCGGCTTTGAGTTCGGTTTCGTGCCATTCAGCTTGGGCATCTGATGACCAAGTGATGCCCGCGCCGGTACCGAAATGCAGAAACCCACCGGCCTTCCAAAATGTTCGAATGGCCACGGCTAGGCAGGCCGTACCCTCATCAGCATCAACCCAGCCGATCGCTCCGCAGTAGTAAGAACGCGGCACCGGTTCTAGTTCACCAATAATTCGAACGGCGGCAGACTTGGGGGCGCCGGTAATCGAGCCGGGCGGAAAAGTTGCTTCGATGATTTGCGGCCACCGCATTTCGTCGAGCAATGTTCCAGAGATATACGAAGCCAGATGCACCAGGCCCGGGTGCGCCTCGACACGAAGCAAGCCGGGCACCGCCACCGATCCGGTAACGCAAACCCTTGAGAGATCATTGCGCACCAAATCGACGATCATCACATTCTCGGCCTCGTCTTTTGCGCTGAGATCCGCCGCGACTTTGCCGGTGCCTTTGATCGGGCCCGAGGAGATGAACGCGCCGCGCTGCTCTAAGAATAGTTCCGGGCTAGCGGTCACGACCTCAATCTCAAGTTCGGGAGCGCAGATCATCCCAGCGTAAGGTGCCGGATTTCCGGCCTGAAGCAACGCCGACAAGCCCCCAATGTGGCACTCGTCCGGCTCCGGTAATTCGGCACTAAGCACCCGACAGATATTCACCTGATAAACCGACCCGTCCGCGATAGCGGATCTGACCTCGGCGACGGCGCGCAAGTACGCAATCTCATCTAGGGAGGATCGCCAGGAACCGGTGGCCGGGCCCCGCCACCTTGCCGGTCCGATCTCTGGGGGCTGGTCCTGCCAATTGCCGAACCGAATTGCCACCGGAACCCCGTCATAGGGCAGCAGAACCGCCCACCTGCCACCTTGATCCAATGCGCTCAGGTCATTTGCCACTTCCACCACCGAGGTGGCCCACTTACCTCCTAGGTGGGCAAATGCCTGCGTCATGGCCCCCATCATGCTCTGCCCCTCGCCCGGTCAGATATCGTTCCCTTTCGACCCCGAAATTGTGAAGACTTTTTCAGGTCATACGCGGACGTAGCGCAGCTGGTAGCGCATCACCTTGCCAAGGTGAGGGTCGCGGGTTCGAATCCCGTCGTCCGCTCGCATGTCGGCCACCCATCCGGGTTTGGCTGGCGTTTTGGTGGAGTGACCGAGAGGCGAGGTAGCGGCCTGCAAAGCCGCGTACACGGGTTCAAATCCCGTCTCCACCTCCACGAGTGCGGTAACCCACGCACATTTGGCCGGCTCCGCACTGGTAGCCTTCGTTTTCGCAGCACGGACCGTAAGCTCAGTTGGCTAGAGCGTTCCCCAGACCCGGGAGAGGCCACAAGTTCAAGTCTTGTACGGTCCACGATGAACCCTTCGGCAACGAAGGGTATTTTCGATTTCTAGCAAGAAATGCAC
>CAJBZP010000025.1 GCA_903960135.1 uncultured Actinomycetes bacterium
ATCGGTGATGAGGTAGTCGTGGACGTGCGTGGCCGTGCGTCGAAATTCACCGTGACCAAGCCACCATTTGTGGAGCCGTCCACCCGGACTTAAAGCAGGGCGCCGATCACGAGGGCGGCAGTAGTGCTGGCCTCGATCACCGCCCCAAGCACATCACCGGTGATGCCACCGAGCCGGCGCCTTGCAATTGCAATGACAATCACCCCAATGATGATTCCGGCGATGACCATGCCCAAGCCAACGAGATTGAGCGCAAAATAGGCGGCGAGCAGCAGCGCGATCGTCCAGCCAATAGTCACGAACCATGGCACGGTTCCTGCAACAACGGCCCCGAGCCCATCGGGTCGTGCTGCCGGCACCCCTTTGGTGCAGGCCCAAAGCAGGGCAAGGCGTCCGGTAACCACGGCGATGATCAGCATCAGGTAACCACGGCCGGCACCCAAAGAGGTAGTTGCCGCAGCGCTTAGTGCAAATACCTGCAATGCCAAGGTGAAGGAAATGGCCAGCACCCCGAAAGGTCCGATATCGGATTTACGGGCGATGACCAGGGCCTCGGCGGCCGGTTTACCACTGCCCAGTGCGTCGGCGGTATCGGCGAGGCCATCAAGATGGAGTGCACGCGTGCACCAAGTGAGAAGTCCAACGCTGAGCGCCGATAGGAGCAATGCTCTAGCCAAGTTGTTGCCCGCTTGAAGCACGGGCAGGGCGCAGATTAGAGCCAGCACGAATGCGATGACCGGTGCGAACGTCATAGCCCACCTAGCGGTGGATTGGTCTACCCTGCGTGGGGCTGGCACCGGCAGTCGAGTGAAGGTGCCAACGGAAAGTCGAAGCCAGTCAGGCATCGCGGTCTGACACCCCAGCCTCAGCGAAGGTCGCCATCTCATTTAATAACGCAATTGCCGACTGTAAAATCGGCAGGGCCAGTAGGGCGCCGGTGCCTTCGCCGAGGCGCATTTGATAACTAAGTAACGGGGTCATATTTAGGCGATTGAGGGCAAGGGCATGTGCTGGTTCAGCTGATAGGTGGCCAGCCAGCCACCAGTTCTTGGCCCGGTAGTCAATTCGATCAGCGGCCAGGGCCGCCGCGGTGGTGATCGTGCCGTCAAGAAGCACCGGCGTGCGGCGAATTGCCGCTTGCAATAGGTAGCCTGACATCGCTGCGATATCGGCACCCGCCACCACTTGCAGCAACTTCCTTGGTTCGCCCATGAAGGGTCGCCCGCGTCGCATGGCATCGCGGACTGCTGCACACTTACGCATCCAGGTGGCGTCATCAATGCCGGTGCCCGTGCCGGTGACGGTCGCAGCATCGGCCGACGCTAGGAGCCCGATTAGCGCTGCGGCCGGGGTGGTGTTACCTATCCCCATGTCACCGGCGATCAACAAATCAGCTCCCGAGTCGATTTCCTCATCGGCGATGCGCTGGCCGAGGGTAAAAGCCGCCTCACCTTCGGCTTGAGTCAGTGCATCCTCGCGGTCTATCGCACCGCTACCTTTCCGGATGCGATGTTGCACGACCTCGGGAGCGATTTTGTCTAGATAGGCGCGGTCGCAGTCAACGCTGACATCGATCACGCGAACCTGCGCACCAACCTTGCGTGCCAAGACATTAACGGCGGCACCGCCGGCCAAGAAATTTAGGACCATCTGGGCGGTGACCTCTGGGGGGAAGGCTGAAGTGCCGACCGCACGTGCTACCCCGTGGTCACCAACGAAAACGACGACACTTGGTCGGGTGAAGGGGATCGGTGGGCAACGACCTTGAACCCCCGCGGCCCAGATGCTGATTTCTTCTAGGCGCCCGAGCGCGCCGGCGGGTTTCGTAAGTGTTAATTGCCGTGCAGTTGCTTCCGCACTGGCGAGCGCATCAGGTAGGGCGACTTCAACTCGATAAGGGTCCAGGTTATCCATGCGGTCAGCCTCTCACCGTGGTCAAATCATGTAGTGGTACAGATCTACCGGCAATCATGAAAGTGACCTCATGGCAACTTTGGGCCACCCGAGCATTGACAACCCCAAGTAGGTCGCGAAATAGGCGTCCGCTGCTAGTTTCCGGCACCACCCCTTGGCCCACCTCATTTGATACCAGTATCACTTCAGCCCGCGTGTTGTTCAGGGCTGAAACAAGTTGGTCGGTTCGACGATGTATTTCCTTTTGGGCCACCGCACTAGCCTGCGGGTCGGTGGACCAGCCGTTGATCTCGTCCAAGGTTCTGGTCAGCCAAAGCGCCAAGCAATCGATCAGTAGGCAACTGCCGGCTGCTGCTTTTTCGATCGCCGTGGCCAGATCAATGGTTTCTTCAGTACGCCAATGCCCGGGCCGGCGGTCGCGGTGCGCAGTTATGCGCGCATTCCAGTTTGGGTCCTCACCTGCCGGGTAACCGGTCGCCAGATAGGTGACTTGCGAGGACCGGGCTGCAATGGTTTCGGCGAAGTGGGATTTACCGGATCGAGCACCACCCAAAATGAAGTGGTGGCTGTTACCGGTTATCCGCAGGCCCACCTCGATGACGGTGCCATCGTCGACAACGCGGGCGCAGCAGGCTAAGAGCTGAGCTCGCAGTTGCTCGGTGGGGGGATTGTGGTGGCTCAGGTGTATCGCAACAACATCGCTGTGCTCGGTGATTGCATCCATGTCGCGCAGTTCTTGCATGGCCCTCGGAAAGGTTTCGAGATCAAGGTGCCCGTGCCCATGGTCAAATTTGGTGCCAAAAGTCTCATCAAGTAGCACCAGGTCAAAGCACCGTCCACGAATCTGATCTAGCAAAGCCGCATTGAATGGCCCGGTATCGGTTGCATAAAAAAGGCGGCGTGCATCGGGGGCGGTGATATCGAACAGCACGGCTTCCTCGGCCAACACGTCGCCATTACCGGTTGCATGCGCTGCGGGCAAGGTGCGCACCGCATAGTCCCCGGTTCGTGTCACCAAGTTCAATTCCTCGCCGGCGGTGATCTGGTGCAGTTGCACCGCATCATTTGGCCCGATCCAGTCGCGGCAGCGTTCGAGGGCAACCGGTGGCGCCCAGATATGTAACGTGAACCCGGGGTCAACCCAACTGCGCCAGAGCAAAAAGTCCGGGGCCAGGTGGTCCGGGTGGCCGTGGGTAATCAAAATATGCTCAAGATCGGCGAACGAAGTTCCGAATCGACCGGCAGCCGCGGCTGCCGTCGGCCCAGCGTCCAGCAGGAGGCAGCCATCCACCAGCGCTGCGGTTGGGCATCGGGTTCTACCCGCGGTCCGTTCGCTCGTGCACGATGGGCAGCGACAAAATGGGTTGGGCCAACCGTCCGCGGATCCTGTGCCCAGCAGTTGAACGATCATGGGATGGGCACGAAAGTGGGCTGCGGGTCAAAAACGGCGCGGCGCGAAACCCGTCGCAGTGCATTCAAAATAGGCGCGCCAGCTATGAGGATCAACGTGACGGTTAGCACCGCGCGTGGAATGTCGTACCCAAGGGACGTCACTAGGGTAAATCGGACCCAGGACATCAAGTTCTCCACAATCGGCGCGCCGGGTGTGTAGGCGAGCGCGGCCGGCAGGTTGGCGACAAATGGCCAGAACCAAAGGTTTAGCAGGAGGCCGTAGGCGAAGCTAGCGACTGCACCGTAGGCGGCGAGGAGCAGGAGTTCAGGTCGGCCGGTAGCCCTGGGCAGCAGGCCAGCACCAAGGCCGACCCATGCGGCCCCGAGCATTTGAAATGGCAGCCACGGCCCCACCCCACCGGTAAGCAGTGCCGATGAAAAAAGTGCTACCGCACCAAGGGCAAAACCAAAACCGGGCCCAAGGGCGCGACCACCGAGCACCAAAATGACCCAGATCGGCTCCAGCCCGGCAGTACCACCTCCTAGGGGTCGCAGCACCGCGACGACAGCTGCTAGCACTCCGAGCAGGGCAATGGCCTTGGCGTCCATGCCGCCGTCGGTGAACGACGAAACAACTACGGCGAGCAGTAGTGGAATGACGATCGCGAACAACCAGGGCGCATCGGTGGCATGTGCGACGACACTCGAGGTCGGGGCAGCGATAAGTGGCCAGCCGAAGGCAACCATCCCGACAAGTGAGGTGGCCGCGATGGTGATGATGGATCGCGGTCCAAGCCGAAGGGCCAAGGAGTTTGTCACTAGCCGACCTGCTCAATCATCGCAGCGCGAACCTCGGAGACCGTTAGCCAATCCTCGGGGGCCAAGATCTTCGCGACCTGCGGTGCGAACATGGGGGAGGCCAGTACCACTTCGTGGGTCGGCCCATCGGCAACCACCTCGCCCTCGGCGAGCACGATCACCCGCGTTGCTACCTCCGCGGCCAGTTCCACATCATGGGTTGCCAGCACGATCCCGTGCCCGGTAACTGCCAACTCACGAAGTACTTTTACCAGTCTTGCCTTGGTGGGATAGTCAAGGCCACGCGTTGGCTCATCAAGTAGTAGCAGCGGCGGTCGGGCGGCGAGCACGATAGCCAGTGCCAGGAGCAGCCTTTGGCCTTCGGATAGATCCCGCGGGTGCGTGCCGTCCATTACTTCTGGTGCGAGAAGTGCCAAGAGCGCGCGGGTGGTTCCAAGTTCAACATTGGCGTCATGGTCTGATGATCGGCACTCGCCGGCGACGGTCGAGGCTTCGAGTAGGTCGCCGGGGTCTTGTGGCACCAAGCCAACACTGTGCACGAGCTCGGGACCTTTTATCTCGCGGGGATCCTTACCGTTTGTTCGAACTACCCCCGCACTCGCCAGCCTTAGACCCACCATTGTGCTCAGCAGCGTAGATTTACCGGCGCCATTTCGGCCCATTAGTGCGACGATTTCACCTCGGGTGATGGTGGTGCTCACATTTTTCAGGGCGACAACAGCTCCGTAACGCACGGTCAACTTGTCAGTGACGATAAGTGGCGTCGCGTCGCGCGCACCCTTGATGATTCGAAGTGGCGCGGCGTGACCGGTCAGGAGCTCACGCAGGGGGCCAGCGGCGCGTCGTGCGTCACGCACGGTCAACGGGAGCGGCTGCCAACCAGCAAGCCTGCCGAGTTCAACAACAGGTGGGGCGATTGGTGAATTGCCCATCATTTCGCTCGGGGTGCCACTGATTATTGGTTCACCATCGCCGGGCACAATTACGATGCGATCGGCGTACTGCACCACTCGCTCCAACCGGTGTTCCGCCATCACGACCGTGACATTGAGATCGTGCACCAAGCGCTGCAGTGCAGCGAGCACGTCTTCGGCGGCACCGGGGTCCAGTGCCGAGGTGGGTTCATCAAGTACGAGCACTTTCGGGTGTGAAGTCAGCACCGAGCCGATTGCTACCCGTTGCCGTTGGCCGGCCGAAAGTGAAAGCAGTGGTCGGTTGCGCAGATCCACTAAGCCAAGTAGATCAAGGGTTTCTTCTACTCGCCGGCGCATGACATCAGGTGTCAGGCCAAGGCACTCCATGCCATATGCGAGTTCTTCCTCTACCGTGTCGGCGACAAATCCGCTCATCGGATCCTGTGGCACTACGCCCACCAGATCGGCTAGTTCGCGCGGTGGGTTGGTTGCGGTGTCGCGTCCGTCGACGAGAATTCGGCCGGTGAGCGTGCCGCCGGTGAAGTGCGGAACCAAGCCGTTGATGGCCCGTAGCAAGGTGGTCTTGCCACTGCCGGTGCGGCCCACGACCAACACGAGCTCACCCTCGGGGATTTGCAGGTTGACCTCGGTGAGTACCGGCTCGGTGGCGCCCGGGTAGGTAATCGAAACGCACTCGAAGTTGATCATGCGGGGACCTCGATCCTTGGCAACTTGCCAATGATGGTGCGGGGCAGCGTGGGTGCGGTGAGTGCCGGAGTGGTAGCAATTAGTAAACCGAGGAGTGGCAGGAGCGGCAGCGCCGGCCAGGTCGGTGGATTACTAGGGGTATCCAAGCCCGGCATGGCCACCCAATTGGCGCCAAGAAAGCTCAAGGCCACCAGCACGCCGGCGCCGGCCACCAAATTCTCCGGGAGCGCCCATGGGTCAGGCCGGTAGCGGGTGCGCACGGCAGTGCGCGCTGACCACGTGATCGAAGTGATGCAGACACTCACACCAACTATCAGCATGGGCAACCCGAGCGCCGCCGGGGACCCGGCGGCGATGAGAGCGTAAGTGCCGATGCAAGCGGCGACCAGCCCGGTTAGCAATAGCAATGAGTTCATGCGGCGTCGGGCGGCACTAATTTCACCGCGGCGTCCGTAGCCGCGGGAGTCCATGGCCGCCGCGAGTGTCACGGATTTTTCAAGTGCCCCCTCGAAAACCGGCATCGCTGCGCCGGCAATTGCCCGGACACCTTTTGTTGGGCGACCACGTAAGCGGCGGGCGGTGCGCACCCGATCAACGTCGGCAACGAGTTGAGGAGTAAATGTCATGGCGACTACCACGCTGACTCCGAATTCGTAGAGCGCTGCAGGCACGGACTTCAGCAACCTACTTGGTGAGGCGAGGGAATTTGCGGCCCCGACGCAGATCAAGATAGTCGCCAGCCGCAAGCCGTCATAGAAAGCCAAAAGCACGCTCTCAAAGGTGATGTCACCACCAAGTCGAACCCCTGCTAACCATGAGGGCAAGGTCACGCCGGGCAGCTGAAGTAGCACCGTGGTGCCGAACGCCGCACCAAAAATCAGTTGAACGCCCACCCGAATGACGATAACCGCCACTCCTAGCCGCAGGAAGAAGATGAAGGATCGCCCCCACGGTGCATCCGGCTTTCGAGCAGAGACCACAAGTGCTGCCACGGCAATGATCAAGGAAAGTAATAACGGATTGGTGGTGCGACTTGCCGCTGCGGCCAGGCCTAGTGCCCAAACCCACCAGGCCGCCGGGTGCAACCATCGTGGGAGAGTGAAGAGTGATCCAGTCATGACGCCCGCCTGCGTTGTAACACCCAAGCGCCGACCAAGCCAAGTGCGATGACCACCCCGACTGCGATGAGCGGCACCGGGCTGCCATCGGCGGCTGCCGGAACCGCAGCAATGGCACTTTCGCTCACCGCAGTTGACGGCGCTACCAAAACATCGGTTACCTCAACTACGGCAATCGAAGCTGCGGTGGTATCGATGGCAATGGCGCATTCACCGGTTGGGTACGAGTCGATCCCGCAGACCAATCCAGACTGCACGCGCGGTGTCGCTACTGCCATCAAGGCATCGGCACCGGACTTTGACTCGTCAATGACCGCGCACGCGCCACGTGCTGGCGGTGGCGATTGTCCGGCAGGTGCGGTACCGGCAACACCCGGATCAATGACCATGGCAACGCGAATCTGGCCATCGGGTTGCTGAACGGACCCGCAAATCCGCTCGAATGCCCGGGACGGGTCGGTGCGCGGTTGGCTGGTGCTGCCACTTGCGTTTGCAGCGACCGCGAACCGCCAAGCCTGCACATCGCCATCGACCGGTTCGGTACCCGCAGGACCAACCTGGGAGAAAACCCATTGGCCATTGCTCACCGTCCAAAACGTCCAATAGCGATATCCGGTCTCGGCCCGGGCCACCGGGCTGAACACCAGCGCCGCAAGACAAATTGCGACGCTGATGCAGATGGCCCGGGATACACGTGGCATTACTGCTGGCTCTGCTGCAGTGCATTGATCAAATTGATGCCACCGAAATTGGTTGGCTTCATATTCGTCGCCTCGCTCACCAGCAGCAGCAAACCCAAAGCGCCTGGGTTAGCTGCTCCCGCCGGCATCGCGTAGGCACTCGCATTTGCAACCAAGGTGGCGGTGCCTTTGGTCACCGCTTGCCGACCATTGGAGTTCGCCACGAAACCGAGGACAGCGAAACTCGTTGACGTGTAATCAGGGTCTGACCCAAATGCGCTGGGTAGTGCGCCAGTGCCCATGATCTTCGTGGCTAGGTAACTACCGGCTGCGTCCGTTGCCGACCTACCGCAAGTTGGATTTGCGGTTAGCTTGATGGAACTCGATCCGCTGACCGGCAAGGTCGCAACAAGTCCCAAGAAGCCCTGTGCGGTGGCGAGGGGATCTGCGGCGGCGCCCCTCTCATAGGAGAGTCCACCACCGCTCGCGCAACTTACGGCCAAGCGGTTTAGGTAGCGGGTGGCTTTTCGGTAACTGGGCACCTGCCGACTTGGTGCCTCGCCCATCAATGCGGACAGCACCAAGCCGGTGGATGCGGGGTCGGTGGCACTTCCGAGGAACCAAGGCCAACCCCCATCCTTGCTTTGGTGCTTCGCCAACCAGACAGCGGCAGCATCGGCACTTGCGGCCTGATCCACTGCTAAGAGCGCGCTCAGGGCCAGCGCGGTGGTGTTGGTGTCGGGACCGGTGTAGTTGACCGGATCGGAGGCAGCACAAGCCTTGCGCGGATCGGGGCGGTACGCCTGGAAACTGCCATCAGCGCACTGCTGCTCAAGGAGCCAGGTGATAGCTGCCTTGCCTGGCTTAACGTCATTTGCGACCAAGCCCAAGATCCCTAGGGACTGGCGAAAGACGCCGTCAAAAGTGGCATCCCCGCGGCCATAGAGGCCCGAATTGGCCGCCGGGTCGGCATGTGCGGGCGGGGCGGCGGCGCCGAGGGCGAGAATCGTTGCGGCCAGCGCCACAAGTGCTGAAATTCGTTTGGACATGCTCACCATTTCTTAGTTGAGCGGTTTTGGCCTGGTGCCCACGTCCTATTCGGCCATAAAAAAACCCTTCAGCATTGCTGCATGAAGGGAGACCGGGTAAAGACCCGGGCTCCGTTCCGTTACCTCGACGGGTGGAGCCGCTCGTAACTGCCAGGTGCTCCGACTCGCCCAAAGACTGGGATCACGGTTGCGGGACAGCGCCGGAATCGCACCGGACTTTCCCTGGATTCAATTACGCGGATTCAGTTGTGAGGTCAACTTCCCACGGCTGACGCACCGTTGTCAATCCCGACCCGCTTAACCCGACCCGCTTAACCCGAACCGCTTAACCCGACCCGGCTTCCACGATTACCCGATGCACCCTGATGCGCTCTAAGATGGCGGCCTCAGGAAAGACATGGGCGCTGGCCCGCGGTTAAAATATCGAGCGAAACGCAGTCGGAGGAGTTTTAATGGGTTGGTCTTGGCAATATCTAACAGCCGAAGGCGTTGTAGTCGCTGAACTACCCGATACCTCAATGGCAACTGCTTTCCCGACCCAATCTGATGCCGAGACCTGGATCGGAGAAGTATGGCCGACCCTGCTCGAGGCCGGGATTGAACAGGTTTTGCTCCTTGAAGAAGATCGAATCGTCTACGGGCCGATGGGGCTGCGCCCGGCTGAATAGCTACTGCCAACTACCCTTGAAGCAGCTCACTCGGTAATTGTGAGTCGCTCACACCTAGTTGCCGACGAATTCGCTGGGTGCG
>CAJBZP010000026.1 GCA_903960135.1 uncultured Actinomycetes bacterium
GGCCAAGACGGCGCGGGCTTCGTCGGCCCAGCTACTGGCTTCGGTCCGGGCTTCACCTAGTGCGCGGTGGGCCCGCAACAAGGCCAGTGCCTCAGCGTGCTCGGCGTCGTCGGGCAGGGGCCGACGAAGCAGCTCCCGGAGTCGCTCATCGGCCGGGTCCGCACTTCCCAAGGCAATTAGCGTAGCCAAGGTTGGAACCCCTTCGCGTAGATCGATTCCCGGTGTCTTGCCCGACTGCAAGGAGTCAGACGTGATGTCGACGATATCGTCTGCCAATTGGAAGGCCACCCCGATGAGTTCGCCGAACCTGGTCAATACCTCGGTTATCTCAGCACTGGCCCCGGACATCATGGCCCCGTACCGGCAACTTGTCGCAATCAACGATCCAGTTTTATCCGCTAGCACGGCTAGGTGGTGCTTAACCGGATCCATTCCGTCGGCCGGGCCAACCGACTCCAGAATCTGGCCGGTACAAAGGCGCTCGAAAGTCTGAGCCTGAATCCGTACGGCATCGGGGCCGAGGTCCGCCAAAATACCCGAGGACCGAGCAAACAAGAAGTCGCCGGTCAAGATTGCCACCGAGTTGCCCCAACGTGCGTTCGCAGTATCAGCTCCGCGGCGAACCGCGGCCTCATCCATCACATCATCGTGATACAAGGTGGCTACATGCGTGAGCTCGACAGCAACCGCCGCTGAAGTAACCGAATCGCGATTTGGGTCACCAAAGTGCGCCGAGAGCAGCACCAAAAGCGGGCGAAATCTCGTGCCACCGGCATCAACTAGGTGCCGTGAGGCAGCGGTGACGAAGGGGTACTCACTGCGCACGGCTTGATCCAATGCTGCTTCGACCCGCGCCAGCCCCTGAGCCAACTGGATTTCGAGTACCGGATCAGGTGAGAAGCGGTCCAGTGTGGGTCGCACCATGAGGCAAAGGTACTACCTGATGAACAAGTCAGCATTGCTGACCAATTCGAGGACCGGCTGCGGCAAGATGCCAAGAACCAAGGTGACGGTAGCACCAGCGGCAAGAGCAATTGTCGTGAAGACCGATGGCACCTCGACCGAAGCCGTCTGCGGCCCGGGCTCGGTGAAGAACATCACCACAATCACTCGGACGTAGAAGAAGGCTGCGATTATTGAAGCCACGACCGCAACGATCACCAGCCAGGTATCGCCGCTGGCGATAGCAGCGGCAAAGACGCTGAATTTGCCGATGAACCCGCTAGTTAGCGGGATACCAGCAAGTGCCAACATGAACAATGCGAAGACACTGCCCACGAACGGGGATTTGCGGCCAAGTCCGGCCCATTTCGACAAATTGGTGGCCTCACCAGATTCATCGCGCACCATTGAGATCACCGCGAAAGCACCGATCGTGGTGAAGCCGTAGGCGATCAGGTAGAACAAGGCACCGGCGAGCCCCGCGGGGCTCGCGGCAATCACGCCCACCAAGATGAACCCGGCCTGGGCAATGGAAGAGTAGGCGAGCATCCGCTTGATATCACTTTGGCTGATTGCGATTATCGAACCGACCAACATGGTCAAAATCGCGATGATCCACATCATCGGCACCCAGTCCCAGCGCATGCCGCCGAATGCGACGTATAAGACGCGCATCAGGGCGCCGAATGCGGCGATCTTCACGGTAGCGGCCATGAAGCCGGTCACCGCGGTCGGTGCGCCCTGATAGACATCAGGGGTCCACTGGTGAAACGGCACCGCGGCCACTTTGAAGAGCAGGCCGACCAAGATCAAGGCCATGCCAATAAGTGCCAATGACGTCTGGCCGGGCTTAGCCGTCAAGACACTGGCGATGGCCGGCAACTGAGTCGAAGCCGCGTAGCCGTAGACCAGTGCCACCCCGTAGATGAAAAATGCAGAGGAAAATGCGCCGAGTAGGAAGTACTTAAGTGCCGCCTCCTGTGACAGGAGGCGGCGGCGGCGCGCCATGCCTGCCAATAGGTAAAGGGGCAAGGACATCACTTCAAGCGCCACGAACATGAGTAGTAGGTCATTGGCGGATACGAATAGCACCATGCCCGAAACTGCGAACAAAAATAGTGGCCATACTTCGGTCTGCAGGTACCCACGAGCCGTGAATTGTTTTTCGTCCTCGGAGCCAGGCAGCGCCGACGCACGTGCCGCGAATGCATCTCCGCTTGGATCAATTGACCGCTCGGCCATCAATAAGGCACCAAGGATCGCTAGCACCAAAATTGCACCCTGCATTACCAGTGCCGGGCCGTCTATCGCAATCGCGCCCTCTGCGGTTATCACTCGAACACCGGTAATGGTGAAGATCCAAGCAAGCGCCGCAACCAATGCACCGAACACGATGAATAGCTGGATGAATCGCCTCGAGCCACGTGGCAGCATTGCCTCCACCAGGACCGACACCACCCCGGCTCCCAGCAAAATCAATAGCGGAGCGATTGCGTTGTAGTCAACAATTGGAAGGGTGAACGGAACTTCAATGCCCACCGCGGCGAGGATATTCACTGGCCGCTCCCTTCACTTGAAACTGTGGGGCCGGGATCGGTAGCGCCAATCGTCGTCATTACGCGGTCCACCGCAGGATTGATGACATTTAGGATTGGAGCCGGGAAGAGGCCGAGAACCAAGGTCAGCACGACGATCGGCATTAAGGCCAAGATTTCACGGCCACCGAGATCAGGCATGCCGACCAATTTGGGGGCGAGTGGTCCCGTCATGGATTTCTGATACAGCCGAAGCACATAAGCCGCTGTGATGACGATCCCCAAAGTAGCTGCAGCACCAACGAATAAGTAACGCTGGAAAGTGCCCAGAATCACCATGAACTCGCCCACGAAGGACACCAATCCTGGCAGCGCCAGCGACGACAACGCGGCGAACATAAAGAAGCCCGCAAGCACCGGGGCCGCCTTGTTTACTCCCCCGAAGTCCGAGATGAGGCTGGAACCGTTAGCACGCTGCATCAAGAATCCCGCGGTTAAGAACAGCGCCGCGGTAGATAGACCATGGGCAACCATGTAGACCATCGAGCCACTTTGAGCGATGGTGGTGAATACGAAGATTCCTAGAGCGATGAATCCAAAGTGCGACATTGACGAGTATGCGAACAACCTCTTCATGTCGTTTTGGTTAAGTGCCACGTAGGCGCCGTAGAAAATACCCACCAGTGCCATGCCAATAACAATTGGTGCGTAAAACTCACTGGCTGCCGGGAAGATCGGTAGGCAGTACCGGATCATGCCGAACGTACCCACCTTGTCGAGTACCCCGATAAGCAGTACTGCGGTTCCGGGCTTGGCTGCACTCGCTGCATCAGGTAGCCAAGTATGGAAAGGCCAAAGTGGCGCCTTAATCGCGAAGGCGAAGAAGAACCCGAGGAAGAGTAGTTTCTCGGCCGTTGGGTCCATCTCCAAACCCACCAACGACAAGTAGTCAAAAGTGCCTTGGCCCGTTACCTGAGCGGAAACCACATACAGGCCGACCATCGAAGCCAGCATGAACAGCCCGCCGAGCAGGCTGTATAGCAAGAACTTAACGGCCGCGTAGGAACGTTGCGCGCCACCGTAGCGTCCGATCATGAAATAGACCGGTATGAGCATTGCCTCGAAGACGACGTAGAACATGAATACGTCGGTGGCGGCGAAAACCCAGATCATCAAAGTCTCAAGTGCCAAGATCAAGGCGAAGTAGCCCTTTACCGACCCGCCACTGCTGGCATCAACATCGCGCCACCCGGCGATAACCACAATGGGCACCAAGGTCGCGGCTAGGGCGATCAACACCAGGCCGATACCGTCGACACCTACCGAATATGCAATACCAAATGCGGGAATCCATGGGTAGGACTCCACGAACTGGAAGGCCTCGGTTGATGCGCCATTGAATTGCAGCGCCATCAAGATTGTTAAAGCCAAGGTGAGCACTGAAACAGCCAGTGCAAATTGCTTTGCCAAAGTGGGCCGTGACTTCGGCAGCAAAACCACGATGAGGCTGCCGATCAGGGGCACGACCGCGAGGATCGTCAACCAGGGGGTCATGACAGCCTCACCAGTACGAGGGCGGCGACAATTAAGACGGCGCCGCCCAGCATTGAAAGTGCATAGGAACGTGCAAATCCAGATTGCGTGCGCCGCAAGCGGCCTGATACGCCGCCGACGAAAGCTGCGACCCAGCCAACTACCCCGTCAATCCAGGACGAGTCAAACCAGGTGAGCCAACGGGCCAAGGCGAATGAGGGCCTGACTACTACTACCTCGTTGAAGTCATCGCCGTACAGATCACGGCGAGCCGCGCGTGTTAGCCAATTACCACGTGGGGCTTCGATCGGTACGGGCGTCGCCCCGTACTGACGCCAGCCGATGAATGCGCCAATCAACACGACCACCAACGTGATTGCCATCAGCGTGATTGACGACAGCGAGGTGGGGCCACTCGCGAACCCGACAACTGGCTCAAGCCAAGTTTCGATATTGCCCC
>CAJBZP010000027.1 GCA_903960135.1 uncultured Actinomycetes bacterium
CAAATGACATTGGTGTAACTGTCTGACCCCTGCGCTTTGCTCAACTTGGGACGCAAGCACGTTGAGCAGGGGGTAACGGTGAAGGATCTTCGAACGGCGCGGCTGAGTATCAGGCTGACCCCGGGTGAGCAGGATTTGATCAGATGGGCGGCGCGGGAGCAACAGGTGCCGGTGACCACATTCGTGTTGGGTGCGGCAATCGCGCGGGGGCGCGAACTGGCCAACGCCGCCAGCACCCGCCCGGTCGATCGGGTGGATTAATTCGGAGCGTGGCGGGCTGACCTGCCGGTTGGGCCGCGGCATACTGAAGGGGTGATGGGTGACCCTGGCCCGTGCCCGGCCTGCGAGACCGTAGCCCTTGAGCGTCGCGGCGGTAAGGATATGTGCCCTAAGTGCTATTACATCCAGCCCTGCTGTGATGGTGGAATGTGCAACTAGGGCAGTTCGTTAGCCAGGCTTGGGATATTGGCCCGGCCGAGGTGCTCGTTCGTCGCATTGAAGTCTCCGAGATCGCCCCAGGGAGCGCTTTGGCGAGTGCACCCTCGATGGGTGCGGCGCTGACAAGTGGTGAGCAAGTGACCTGGCAGTCACTTAACCCAGGTTCGAGTCGGCAACATGAGTGGTTACTTGGGCGGCTGGCGCTGAAGGATGTGGTGCGGGCCTGGGCGAGTGAACGCGGCCAGCAACTTGAACCGGTTGATATTGAGATTCATATCGATGACGAAGGAGCGCCGTTTGCTCGGTGCGCAGCGCTATCTGCCGTTGGTGGTTCACCGGTGATTTCCCTGACCCATAACTCTGGAGTGGTGGTAGCAGCAGCCGCTGATCCGGGTGCCTTAGTTGGTATCGACATCGAATACGCCGACCGGCGAATTGATGTGGTGGCGCGGGCTTTGTCCAAGACTGAGCAGGCATTCGTCGATGCCGAGGTGGCATCGGTACTTGACATCTTGGTTGCCAAGGAGGCGGCGACGAAAGCCCTCGGGGTGGGCCTTGGGGGCGGGGTGTCACGCTGGCCGGCGGTTTCAGTTACTTCGGTGCCGCAGGGCCTAGTGGTGGAAGTGACCTCGACAACGGATCAGGGCCTGATGCTGCCCGTGCTGGTATTGCATCCCTTGGATACGGTGTTAGGTATCTGTTACGTAGCGCCCGACATTGATGCGGCCTAGAAGTATGTCTGCGGATGAGCTGGCGGCGTTGAAGGCGCGTTGGAATGACGTCCTGTTCTATCTTGAATCCCAAAGCCGAGTTGCTTGGCTGCTCTACTTTGACGCGCGGTTGGTGTCACTTGAGGCTGATGTATTAACTATCGACTTCTCCGATCCGCAACGCTTTGACCAGAGCCAGACTTACCCGATCAGCACGGATGCGCGCCATAGCGATGCGCTATTAGCCGCCGTCACCGCGGTTACCGGTCAAGTGATCACCCTTCGGATTGCGTGAGCCACTAATGCTCAATGTGGTGACGGTAAACGTGAACGGCGTGCGGGCGGCCCATCGTCGTGGCGGCCTTGACTGGCTGGCCGATGCGAAGCCGGATGTTATTTGCCTTCAAGAAGTCAGGGCAACCCATGAGCAACTACATGCGACACTCGAGCAGTCGCCACTGCATGGATTTCACGTCGCCCACGCACCGGCTCCGCAACTTGGCCGCGCGGGGGTTGCCATCTTGACCCGCAAGAAGCCAACCGCGGTGCGTGAGGTGATGAAGGATCCGGTGCTCGCGAACACCGGCCGCTGGATCGAAGTCGACCTCGATACCAAGGGCGGGCCGGTAACGGTTGTTTCGGTTTATGTCCATACCGGTGAAGCAGACACCCCTCGGCAGGTTGATAAGTATGAGTTCTTAGCCGCGATGGATGCGCGCCTTAAAGCGCTGCGCGCTCGAGCGGCCCGGGCGGGGGGCGAGGTGGTGGTTTGCGGTGATTTCAATATCGCCCACCATGAAGTTGATATCAAGAATTGGCGCGGAAATCGTGGCCGAGCCGGGTTCTTGGAGCAAGAGCGCGAGTATCTAGACCGTTGGTTTGCCGGGCAGTGGGTTGACCTCGGCCGAACCCTCGGGGGTGATGGCCCCGGGCCATACACCTGGTGGTCATGGCGCGGGCGCGGGTTCGACACCGATGGGGGCTGGCGCATTGACTACGTCATCGCGACCCCGGGCTTAGCCGGTAAGGCGGTGGCCGCAGTAGTTGGCAAGGCACCTACCTACGCACAGCGGTGGAGTGATCACGCTCCGCTGACGGTAACTTTCAAGCCGTAGTAGCCCAAGTCAGTTGGGCAACTAGCTCTGCGACCAGGGTTTCGGACATCAACTTGACATCATCATTTTCGTCACCTCGGTAGCGCAGGCTAAATCCGGCTTCGGGGATATCTTGACCAACCGCGACGAGCGTGCTGCCCCGCTCTAGCACCCAGCGCATCAACTCAGGCTCCCAACGAGACCCGGTGAGCAGCAGCATGCGGTAATCGGTGCTCTTGGTCAGATAGACATCAACGTGGCTCCAATCACCGGTCTCGCAGGCAACCGCCGGCAGGCGTGGGCCCTCGCGAAGCATCAGCGCCGACTGTTGGGCAGAGCTAAATCTGCGGGCTGGAGCGACAATGTGGGTGCCTTGCGGCCCGAGGATCAGTTCGCTAACGCGTGGTAACCAAGTGTCGCGGCGCTGGAGTAGATCGTCGGTGGCATCGGCACTGGCACGCAGCAGCGTCGGCACATCAAGGGCACCGACCAAGTGCGACTGCAGGGCAAGCAGGAGCGCAAGGGTGTGTTGGAATGACCTGCAGGCAACGCCACCTTGCTCATCTTGTGCGTCCATCAGCACGACATCGGCGACAAGCTCGGTGATTTTCGAGCCCGGGGTGTTCGTCAGGGCAATCAGTTGACACCGGTCTTGGTATTTCGCCAGCGCGGTCAAAGTCTCAAGTGATCCACCGGACGCTGAAACGGCGATAACTACGGTAGTTTCCGTGGCCTGCGGCAGGAGGTCGCTGCTCGCCAACTCGGCCACCGCGTTGACACCATTGGCCCGCAATCTCGCTGCCGCAACACTATTGGCATAGTGCGACGAACCCATTCCCAGCAGCACGATCTGGCTCTGGTCGGTCACCGCGTGCCAAGGGTTGTCTTGGGCGAGGCGATCAGCGAGCGCCCGCATGGTTTCTGGTTTACGCAGCAGATCGGCGGCGAACATTTCAGGATTCATGCCGATTTGTCCAATCGGTCCAAGAGGGCGGGCAGTGCGGTATCGGGAACATAGCGCCAATGCGGCAGGTGCCGCACCGAGTAGCTGAACTCGCGGCACTCTTGTTGCACCTGGAACGGGCCGAGCAGCCGCTCATCAAGAAGGTGCGCACCATTTGAGCGGGCCAGCTCATCGCGGTAATTGACCAAGAACAAATCCTGCGCGGCGGTGATCCACCCCTCGACGAGTACCGGGTCGATCCCTGGGGTTCGGTAAAGCACTACCCGCCCGACGTGATCAAGTGACGCGAGCATGCCGGCGACGTCACGGGCCGCCGGTTGGCGTTGCATTCGCTCGAGCGCACTTTGCAGTGGGTTGCCGTCGAAGTCGACGACGGTGTAGACGTACGGCTTTGAGGTGCGCAGGATTTGGCCAATATGGAGATCACCGTGCACATCAATAATTGGGGTGCCAGCGCACTGCGCGATTGGCAGGAGGCGTTGGCTAATGCGCCCGGCAAGGGAGCGCAGCCGCTGACCTTCGGCACCGTCCACCAACTCGAGTGCATTGCCAAGGTCACCTTCGGCTACCCGGTGCCACTCCGCACACGTTTTCGCATTCGCAGGCTCGACCCCGGTACGTGAAAAGGCAAGATGCATTCGCGCGGTGATTACCCCAAGCTCGATTGGTGCGCTCAGGGCGCCAGATTGCTCGCCGCGCACATGGGCGCGCACATCTTCGACGGCCCACTCCCAACCATCTTCGGTTCCGGGCAGGTACTCGGTGATGATTGCTGACAGTTTCAACGCACCGGTATCGGCATCCCGCTGGTGCAGTAAGCCCCAGGGCCTGGGCATTGCGGTGAACCCGGCGTCCACGAGCGCCTGGAGCCGCTGCGGCGCCGGGTGCCCGGCGACGTCAGTGTGCAGCAGCCACTTGACGATTGCCCGATCGCCGACCACCACTGATCTGTTCGTCTGATCCACGGTGATGGCTCGCTCACCGGCGGCGGGCTCGGCGTGCCAGACCGTGATGACCTCATCGAGATTAGGTGTCTGACCCGCGACCAATGCTGCGACCAAGGCATCGGCGTCGCCGGGGGTCATACCGCGTGCTGGCTTCACGCGGATGGGCCGGCCAGCCCTAGTGCGACCGATTCGATGATGTCGGCACCCGCGCGTAGTCCGTCACGGGCTCTGATCGCCTGGCCATTTTCTGCCAGTTGGGTGCGCAGGGCGTTATCGTTTAGGAGTTTGTCGAGGGCGTCGAACATTTCCTGATCGGTAAAGGCGTAGGTGGAGAGGCGAACACCAAACCCGAGTTCATCCATTCGTTGCGCGTTGTCGTACTGATCCCAGAAAAGTGGAAGCAAGATCATCGGCTTGCCGAAGTGAAGTGCTTCGGTGGTCGTGTTGTTACCGCCATGGGTTATCACCAGATCCAACTGCGGGATTACCTTGGTTTGCGGTAAGAACTCCATGCCGATCATGTTGTCCGCCAATTCGAATTCATCATGCTGCGGCCCCTTGCTGACGATGAACCGGTGCTTGGTTCGACCAAGGACGTCGACCAGGCGCTTCATCAAATCGACGTCGGCACTGCCGAGTGATCCCAGCGAGAGGTAGATCAAGGCGCTGCCAGCTGGTCGATTGCGCGCCAGCTCAGGGAGCTCGAATTCCTGATCGGTCTCGCGAACACTGGAATCCATCCGGTGCCAGGTTGAGTTCAATGGTCGCAGGTCTAGGTAGTCAGCTTCCTTGGGAAACACATAGAGATTCGCTGCTGTTGACTCGTGAATGAATTGCAAGTCTGGAAGTGGATCTGCACCCTGCTCAATCACCCACTCATTGAAATCGGTCCACATCGGCCGGTGGGTGCGGTCGTACTCGATTCGAAAGGCATCCCACATGGTTCGGTCGTCGGCCGGATAGCCGGAGTAGGCGGGGGCAATATTTGGCCCCGGTAGCTCTAGTGGATTGCAGGAGACGATTCGGACGAAAGGGACCCCGGCTGTCATCAGGGCTGGAAAGCACAGCACATTGTCCTCGACGACTACATCCGGTCGCACCCGTTCGATTATCGCCCGCAACTGCGGCTCGCAGTACTTCGCGCCGTCAATTAGCGCCTGCCAAGTTGGCACCATAAAAGTGGACAGTTGCTCAATGGTGGGTTTGCGGAATTCCGGCGACGTATCGCGAATGAAATCCTTCCAAAACTGCCCGGCGTCCTGCTCTACCTCGCCATCGGCCGGTGGCGCTAAGTCGACTAAGTCCTCCGCGAAACCCAACGCGGTGAGTTTGCCCTTCCACGAGGCCTCGGCCGCGAAAACTACGCGGTGACCGCGTTCGAGAAGCACCTTGCCGATGCCGATGCATTGGTTGGTTGGTCCGTAGGCGGACTCAGGCATGAAAAGAATTGTCTTTTGCGAATTGGTCATGGTCTCTCCACTGGGAGCGGGTGTTGGGTGGCAAGGCGTGCGTAGTTAAGGATCAATTCTGCTGCAGCCTCATGGTCCAATGTGGGGTGGCTTGCCATTATTCGGTAGCCGTATGCGTCTTCAAGGGCGACTAGGTTGCGGGCGATAGTTATTGAGTCGCCCGAAAGATGAAAAACACCTTGTAGTTGGCCGGTGTCTAGCAGCGTCTGGTACATCGCGACCTGGCGATCGAAAAGCGCCGTGAGCAGCACCGCATAGATGGTGTTGCGTGCGGCCTCGCCGCCGAGTGCGCAAAGCAGTCGAACTTCCTCGTCGTCCTGGCCACTTGGTAGGCCCGAAGTAATCGTCACCACAAGTCGTTCAGCAGGGTCGGTAATACCTTCGAGTGCCGCTAGCCGGTCGGTGTAGAACCTCTCCATTCCTGCTCGATTTGCATCGACGAGCAGATCTTGAAGGTCTGGATAGTGGTAAAGGATTGCCCCCGAAGTCATGCCGGCATGCTCCGCGACCTGATTCAAGCGGACCGCGGTGCCGTGTTCTGCCATTGCCCGCTGGGCCGCTTCTAGGAGGTCGGCCCGCTTGGCATTTTTCTGGCGGGACTCCCGCCCGGTTGTTTTGGCCATGGTTCGGTCACTCTAGCGAGCCGAAATACCTCTTAAATCCAAATTCAGGAAAATTCGATAACTATTTGGATATCAACGTTAAAAGTACTTGCGGTTCCTGCATCCGTGTGTAACGCTCAGCCATCGCCGGGCGAGATGGCCCGGATTCGAAGTCGGTGCCGGGTGCGCCGGATAGGAGCCAGCAAATGCGAGGGAGTGCAACAAGAATGGGCAAGATTGGTGCCGTCGGGGCGGTGGCCGCCAGCGCGGCCCTACTTTTGGCGGCCTGTGGTGGCAGCAGCAGTGCGCCCGCCGCACTGGATCCAAATGCTGACCTGACGAAGCAGAGCCTCACGGTCTCCAACTGGGCGGGCTACTACCCAGAAGATCTGCCGGCCAAGTTCCAAAGCGCCGTCGGTGCGCCTTTGACAATCGCCAACCATGCAACCAATGAAGAGATCATGGGCAAACTGACCGCGGGCGGCGACTCGGGCATCGATGTGGCATTTGTTTCGGGGCAGTACGCCCAGGCCCTAAATGACGCGGGGCTACTCGAGCCAATCCAGCCCGACCTGATCGCGAATATGAAGAATCTGGCACCGGAAGCCACCCAGTTGGCCTTCGATGTTGGTAACGCCTACTCGGTTCCTTACACCTGGGGTACCACGGGTATCTGCTACCGCAGCGATCTGGTCAGCGAGGCCCCGGACAGTTGGAATGACGTCTTGCAGCCAGCGGAGGAGAACAAGGGCAAGATCACGGCCCTCGCGACCGAGCGCTGGCTGTTGTTGCCGGCTCTGAAATCCTTGGGCTACTCGATAAATACCACTGATGACGCCCAGCTCCAGGAGGCGAAGGATCTCCTTATTGCGGCGAAGCCGAGTCTGCTGGCCTACGACGACACCACTTACTTCTCGCGGTTGGTGTCAGGTGAGGCGACAATGTCGGTGGCTTGGGACGGTTGGTGCAACTACGGCATCGCCGAAGACCCGAACATCAAGTTCGTGGTGCCGAAGGAAGGCAGCGACCTTTGGTCGGACACCATGGTCATCTTGAAGACATCGAAGAACAAGGAAGCAGCACATGCTTTCATCAACTTCATTCTCGACCCTGCAAATCACGCATGGGTAGCCGAGAACATTCTCTACAAGGTGCCTAACAAGGCGGCAATGGATCAAGTTGGCGCGGCCTTGGCTGCGGCTTATCCGAATATGGGAATGTCAGCGGCTGACTTGCTCAAGGAGGAAGTCGTTGTCGATGTCGGTGTCGATAGCTCGAAGTACACAAAAATTGCTACCGAGGTCACCTCTAACTAGTTAGTGAGTTCGATGGCTTCTGCAGTCGCCCAAGGGCGCGGCGCTTCAAGGCGCCGCGCCCTTGGGTCGCGTGCGGTCTTTCTCGGCCCCGGCTTGGTTTATGTGACAGCGTTCATGACCATCCCGATCTTGCTGGTGGTTTCATACGCGTTCTTGACCCGCGGCCGATTTGGCGGCGTTGAGTTTCCAGTCACTCTGGAAAACTTCGTACGGGCCCTTGACCCAATTTACCTTCGGGTGCTGTGGAACTCGATCTTCATCGCATCTGCAACAACCCTGCTGGCGCTATTGATCGGCTACCCGACGGCTTACGCCATCACCAGGCTGCCGGCGAGATGGCGCACGGTGGCACTGGTCCTCGTGGTGCTTCCGTTCTGGACCAACTTCTTGATCCGAACTTATGCGTGGATCGTGCTCTTGAATTCACAGGGCCCGGTAAACAAAACTTTGGAAAATTTGGGCTTGATTGATGCTCCCCTGGAATTGCTCTACACCCGCGGTGCGGTTATCGCCGGCTTGCTGTACGCGTATCTGCCCTTGATGATCCTGCCGGTATACGCGTCAATCGAACGACTGGACCGCTCGCTATTGGAAGCGGCCACGAATTTAGGTGCCAGTAAGTTCCGGAGTTTTATCACCGTCACCTTGCCGCTGACCTTACCGGGCACGATGATCGGAGCGATTTTCGTCTTCGTACCCAGCCTGGGAAATTTCATCGTGCCGGAGTTACTGGGTGGCGGTAAGACCGTGATGATCGGAAATCTGATCCGTGATCAATTCCTAAAAGCGCGTGACTGGCCGTTCGGCGCCGTTCTTGCATTGGTCATGGTGCTGTTCCTCGCCGGTTTGTTTGCGGTCCAGGCAATGGTCGCCCGCCGAATCAATGGACGTGGTGCCCGTGCGTAATCTCGGCTGGCTGCGCCTGCCATTCTTGCTGACCTTCGTGTTCTTGTACGTGCCTTTGGTGGTCGTCGTCGTGATGTCATTCAATGGCGGCAAACAGCCTTTTTCCTGGGGCGGTTTTAGCACTCGGTGGTACGGCGTCCTTGCGGCGGACGCCGCGGTGCGGCAGGGGTTGATAAATACGTTAATCGTGGCCGTGGGCGCCACCATCTTGGCAACTATTCTCGGGACGTTGCTGGCCATCGGACTCGCGCGCTTCACCCGCTCAGCGCTCCTTGAGGCTTACTCGCTTACCCCTGCGATCATCCCCGACCTGGCACTGGCCATCGGGCTGCTCGTGTTGTTCAGTGCGGTGGGCATGACCTTGGGATTGCACTCGGTACTACTTGCCCATGTGGTCTTCGGTATGGCATTCGTGGCCGCCGTCGTAACGGCACGACTCGGCCAAAATGATCCGAGTCTGGAGGAAGCATCCGGTGATTTGGGCGCAAACTCCGTTACGACATTCTTCAAGATAACCGTTCCGACGTTACTACCTGCCATTGTGGCGGGAGCTCTGCTGGTGTTCACGCTTTCCCTTGATGAATTCGTCATCGCGTTCTTCACCGATGGCCCGGCTACCCCCACTTTGCCGATCGTCATCTACTCGATGGTTCGCTTTGGGGTCACGCCGGAAATAAATGCGCTAGCTGCCCTACTTCTCTTAGTTAGTTTCACTGTCGTGATCGCTGCCCAGCGCATCACCCGACTGACGGATGCCGTATGACACATAAGAATCTTGTCGAAGTTGACGGCCTCAGTAAGAGTTACGGGGATGTTGTCGCCCTCGATGACGTGAGCTTGTCTATTCGGGAGAATGAATTCTTTGCGCTGCTAGGTCCGTCCGGCTGCGGTAAGACCACCCTTCTTCGCGTAATCGCGGGCTTCGAGGAGCCAGATTCCGGGGCGGTGCTGTTGGGCGGCGAGAATCTGCTTTCGCTACCTCCGCACAAGCGACCGATCAACCTCATGTTCCAGTCCTATGCACTCTTTCCCCACATGTCGGTGGAGCGAAACGTTGCCTACGGGTTGGAACGCGAAAGACTCCCGAAGGATGAAATCCGATCACGAGTCAAAGAGGTACTCGCTACCGTCGGGTTAATGGATAAGGCCCGCACCCGGCCGGCGCAATTGTCTGGTGGTCAGCGGCAGCGCGTGGCACTTGCCCGTGCCATCGTGAAGCGACCGCGACTGCTGCTTCTTGACGAGCCGTTATCGGCACTTGATCGCAAGGTGCGTGCCGAGATGCAACTTGAACTCAAACGGTTGCAGCATGAAGTCGGTATCACCTTTGTGGTCGTCACCCATGACCAAGAGGAAGCGATGTCGATGGCTGATCGAATTGCGGTGATGTCACTTGGCCGGGTTCAGCAGGTGGATACACCGGTGGAGATGTATCAACGGCCGGCAAATGTATTCGTTGCCGACTTCATCGGCACCAGCAATATGTTTGAGGGCGTTGCGGTGGCCGGTGGGGTTGACGTCGCGAATATTGGTTTCCTGCCCGCTCAAGATCCCACGCCGGCGGTGACTGGTGCGGCGTACTTGATGGTGCGACCCGAGGACGTCCGAATTGTCGATGACGGTGGGAACTTGAGCGGCACCGTGCTGGAAACCCAATTCTTCGGTGGCGCGTCAACCATCGCGGTGCAAGTTTCCGGTCACGTGGCACCGGTGGTGCTTACCTGCCAGGGCACGGCGAATGTGCAACGGGGAGCATCGGTACAGCTTTCGTGGCTCGCGGATAAAGCAGTGGTGCTGGCCCGATGAGTATCTTGACGGCCGGTGTGAATGATGCGCTTCGCGATGCAGTGCCACTGCCTTTTTGGACGGATCGAGGTGATCACCCGGCCAGTTGCTCACCTTTGACCGGGCAGATCACCGCCGATCTGGTGATTGTCGGTGGGGGTTTGACCGGTCTATGGGCGGCTATTTCGGCGCGCGAGGCGAACCCGGAATCCAGCGTGGTGCTGTTGGAGGCCAAGTCCATCGCATTTGGTGCGTCGGGTCGAAATGGCGGATTCATCTCGGAGTCATTAACCCACGGCATCGCGCACGGCTTAGCAATGTGGCCTGATGAAATTTCGACGCTACTGCGAATGGGCCGGGAGAACCTCGCAGAGATTGCGGAGTTCTTGACTGCCGAGGGCATTCAGGCAGGGCTGCGCCTTTGCGGCAAGACAGCGGTGGCGGTCCAGCAGCATCAAGTAGAGCAATTGCGAGCAAGTGTTGATCTGCATCGTAAATTTGGTGAGGATGCGTTGTTCCTTGACGGCGAGCAGGTGCGCGCCGACGTAAATTCGCCGACCTACCTCGCTGGGATGCGGGTGCACACCGGTAGTGGCTTACTTGATCCGGCCATGTTGTGTTGGGGGTTAAAGCGCGCGGCGCTGACCCGCGGGGTGCGAATCCACGAGGACACCGCCGTGACAGGTGTAGCTAGGTCCGGGGCCGGGGTCGCCATCAGGACCCCGCTCGGCGCGGTGCATGCAAAGCAAATTGTTCTTGCCACCAACGCGTATCCACCTCTGCTGAAGCGACTGCGGGCATGGGTCTTACCGATTTATGACCATGTCCTGGTGACGGAACCGTTGAACGCGAGCCAACTTGCCGACATCGGGTGGTCCGAAAACCAAGGCATGACCGACTCGGGCAACCAGTTTCACTACTACCGGCGCACCCCTGATGATCGCATCCTGTGGGGTGGGTATGACGCGGTCTACTACTTCGGAAACAAGACGGATGCGGCGCGCGAGCAACGTGATCGATCGCATCAATTGCTGGCCCGGCAGTTCTTCGAGACGTTTCCGCAGTTACGCGGGTTGCGCTTCACCCACCGCTGGGCTGGCCTAATCGATTCCACTTCTAGGTTCACGCCGTTAATCGGCACCGCACTCGACGGACGCATGGCCTACTCGGTCGGTTACACCGGGTTGGGGGTGGCCGCCTCTCGGTTCGGTGCGCGCACGGCCCTTGACCTATTGGCGGGCCGCGACACCGAGCGCACCCGACTTGGCCTCGTGCGAAAGAAGCCGATGCGATTTCCGTCAGAGCCACTTAGGTACCCGACGGTGCAGTTCACTCGCGCGGCCCTGGCGCGCGAAGACCGCACAGGTAAGCGGGGGTTATGGCTGCGGACCTTGGACCACTTCGGGGTCGGCTTCAACAGCTGACGCCGAGCAGCAATTCGCTAGTTGACCCGTGGTCGGTACCCGAGCTGCTATTCCTCGGTACCCTCGAAACTAAGGCAACTGCACCGGGGCGGGCCCAGCTCAACCCGAGGGCAAGTCGGTCCACTCGCTCTTATCCGTGGCGGCCAAAGTGGTTACTGGGCTCCGGTGACAGTGCTGTTGGAGCCCGGGATGGGCCGAATTCCGGGCAAAACTTCGGAAATCACCGGCCGAGGGATGGCCGTTGCGGGGGTTACCGGCCAGGGCGTGGCCCGCGCATTTGCACTCTAGGGGTGCGAGTGCTAACTTTTGTATTAGCACTCGACACCCGAGAGTGACAACTTACGGACGTTCCCGGAGGAACAGGCCCCATGGCAAAAATGATTGCATTTGATGAGGAGGCCCGCAGGGCCCTCGAGCGCGGCATGAACGTGCTAGCCGACGCCGTCAAGGTCACACTCGGCCCCAAAGGCCGCAACGTAGTCCTTGAGAAGAAGTGGGGAGCCCCCACGATCACCAACGACGGTGTTTCCATCGCCAAGGAAATCGATCTTGAGGATCCTTACGAGAAGATCGGCGCTGAGCTGGTCAAAGAGGTAGCCAAGAAGACCGATGACGTCGCAGGCGACGGCACCACCACCGCAACGGTGCTGGCCCAGGCGCTCGTGCGCGAAGGTCTGCGCAACGTGGCCGCTGGTGCAAACCCAATGGCACTTAAGAAGGGCATCGATCGCGCCGTCACGATCGTCTGTGATGAGCTGCTTGCGATGGCCAAGGATGTTGAGACCAAGGAGCAGATCGCTTCGACGGCCGCAATCTCCGCAGGTGGCGACCAGGAAGTCGGCGATCTGATCGCCGAAGCAATGGACAAGGTCGGCAAGGAAGGCGTAATCACAGTTGAAGAGAGCAATACCTTCGGCCTGGAGCTTGAGCTCACCGAGGGCATGCGCTTCGACAAGGGTTACATCTCCCCTTACTTCGTCACCGACCCAGAGCGCATGGAGGCTGAGCTTGAGGATCCCTACATCCTCATTGCTAACTCCAAGATCTCTGCCGTCAAGGACGTCCTGCCGATCCTCGAGAAGGTCATGCAAAGCGGCAAGCCGCTGGTCATCCTTGCCGAAGACGTTGAGGGCGAAGCCCTTGCGACGTTGGTAGTCAACAAGATCCGCGGCACCTTCCGTTCGGTCTCGGTCAAAGCCCCAGGCTTTGGCGACCGCCGCAAGGCCATGCTGCAAGACATCGCGATCTTGACCGGTGCGCAGGTAATCTCCGAAGAAGTAGGCCTCAAGCTAGATGGCACCACGCTCGACCTCCTAGGTCGTGCCCGCAAGGTGGTAGTCACCAAGGATGAGACCACCATCGTTGAAGGCTCAGGTGACCCGGAGCAGATTCAAGGTCGCGTAAACCAGATCCGTGCCGAGATCGAGAAGTCGGACAGCGACTATGACCGCGAGAAGCTGCAGGAGCGGTTGGCCAAGTTGGCCGGCGGCGTGGCAGTCATCAAGGTCGGCGCTGCAACCGAGGTCGAGCTCAAGGAGCGCAAGCACCGCATTGAAGATGCAGTGCGCAACGCCAAGGCCGCGATCGAAGAGGGCATCGTCGCCGGTGGCGGCGTGGCACTCATTCAGGCCATGAAGTCAGCAACCGCCAAGATTGATGCACTCGGCCTGACCGATGAGCAGCTCGTGGGCGCGAACATCGTTCGCGTTGCCGTGAGCGCACCGCTCAAGCAGATCGCGGAGAACGCTGGCCTTGAAGGTGGTGTGGTGGCTGAGAAGGTGCGCGAGCTCCCGACCGGTCACGGCCTAGATGCCTCCAATGGCGAGTACGTCGACATGATCAAGTCGGGCATCATCGACCCAGCCAAGGTAACCCGCTCGGCGCTGCAGAACGCAGCATCGATCGCCGGTCTGTTCTTGACCACCGAGGTTGTTGTCGCTGACAAGCCGGAAAAGGCTGGCCCGCCGATGGGCGGCGGCGACGGCGGCATGGGCGGGATGGACTTCTAGCGAAGTCCGAAGTCCCAGGTACTCCAAGGGCGGCTCCCCGAAAGGGGGGCCGCCTTTGCCGTGAACGCGCACGTTATGGTCGTGAAACAGGGCAAATATCAGGTTTTCACGACAATAACGTGCGCGTTCAGCGGACCCGACTCAGGCAGTGTCGTGCCCATCTGGAATCTTGCACCATGACCGAAATCCCTAGCCTCGCCCTTGTGACCGGTGCAAGTAGCGGCATTGGCGCCGCCTGCGCCCGCCAATTAGCCAGCCTCGGGTACGACGTGATCGCCGGGGCGCGCCGCGTTGATCGCCTTGATCAACTGGCCCTGGAGCACCCTGGCATCACGGCCCAGGAGTTGGACGTGACCGATCAAGGCAGCGTGGATCGATTGGCGGCCAAGTTGGGCGGCCGGCCGCTCGCTGTTCTCGTCGCCAATGCCGGTGCCGCATTCGAGGCCGAGCAGATCGAGAACGCGGACCTCGCCGGCTGGCAGGCGGGCTATGAGTTGAATGTCATCGGCTTGGTGCGCACGGTCAAAGCCTTCTTGCCAAGTATTGAAAGTTCTGGACATGGGCTGATCGTGCTCATGGGTTCAACCGCTGGGTATATCCCCTATGAGAATGCCGGCAGTTACACCGCGACTAAGCATGGGGTCGCGGCGATAGCCGGTACCTTGCGCCTTGAACTTTCGGGGCGGCCGATCCGCGTCACGGAAATCATCCCGGGCATGGTGCGAACCGATGAGTTCTCGGTCAAGCGTTTCGGCGGTGATGAAGCTCGGGCGGCCAAAGTTTATGAAGGTGTCAAGGAGCCGCTGACCGCCGACGATGTCGCGTCAGCTGTCGCCTGGGTCGCCGGCCTTCCCGCGCACGTCAACATCGATCGCATGGTCATCCGCCCGGTTGCGCAGGCCGCCCAACATAAGGTGCATCGGGTCCTGACCGACTGACGCGCCCGCACTGATGAACTGCAAGCGACATGGCAAAGTGACCCCATGAGTGTTGGTAAGTGGGAGATCCGTGCCGTTGATGGCGCCGAGGTTCGGTTGCGTAGCGGGCAGCTGGGGCTAATGAGCCTTGATGTCGTAGCGCCGGTGTCCAGCGGGTTACTGCACGTCACCACGCATGAGATCACCCTCACCTTGCAGCTGGCCCTTGATCAGCTCAAGACCGGGAACTTCCTGCTGCAGTCCGCCGCCCGCAGCATCGTCAACCGCTATCAGGCGCACACCTTGGTTTATACGGGCACCGGACCAGCTGGCGAAACCTGGTCGGTCGCCGGCTCTGCACAAGCCGGAACTATCGAAGTTGATCTTGGTTTGACCATTACCCCCGTTGCGTCACCAACCGCACCGATGGGGGAGATTGAAATCACCGGTAGCGCAAGCATGGGCACGGTGCATCTGCCGATACCGGGGTTGGGCACCATCGACAACTTCAGTTTCGATGTTGACGCAAAACTCGCACTGCGGTCGTCGGCCAGCTAGCCAACGCTGACGAGGCTTCTAACCACCTGCTTGATCTGCTGCACGGATAGCAAACTAGTTGAGAGATTGGCCGTGGTCGGCAGATGTCCGCCACTTGCCGGTAGCTTCGGGATCCAGGTTTCGCCGGTGCCGGGTTGCTGCTCCAGTAATTGCGCGGGAGTTGTTGTTGAGCCGGTGAGGCAGTCAGCTTCAGTTGTGGCGCTGGTGTTTGGGCAGGAAGTCGTGATCGTCAGTTGTTGGCCGAATGCTTTGAAGCTAGCGACATCGGCCATTGGCGCGGGCGGGTCGGTGCAGCGATAAGACTGGACCAGTACCACCATCGGACTCTTGCCGCCGCCGTACTGGGTGGTTAGGTAGTACGTGCACTTGCCCGGGTTCGGGCCGACCGCCTGTTCGCTGTATTTGCTCAAGGTGACCGATGTCAGTGGCACATGTGCGGTGAATTTCGGGGTGTAAATCGTGAAGGGGACCTGCTTTTGAATAGCCTTCAGATTAGTTACGTCCTTGGCTAGTGCGCCGGGAGCAAGAACGCATGCTGCCCCGAGAAAGGCAACCGCGGTGCAGACGATTAATTTTTGGCGTATTGCTATTTGAGTCACCGGCGTCCTTGCTAGTGGGAATACAACTACGTGGTTTTGAGCTGAACTACCTCGGGCCCTTGGACCCCGACGAGCCCTGGGTCAGAGTTACCGCAGGTGGCGGCAGACGCGGTGCAGGGGCCCATGCTCAGGCCGTAGTAGTACGTGCCTTTGACGCTCAGATCGGCATTGATAGTGAACGCGCCGTTCTTCTTGACGGGTGAGCAGGCCTTGGTGAGTGGGGTACGCGGCATGGAGCCGTCGTTATTGGCTTTGGCTGGGTAGCGATCCAGGCATACCGTGTTGGCCCCTGTTGTCCAGTCAGCCAAGGCCGACATGGCCTTGGAGCTCAAGGTACCGGTGAAGGTGGCTGGTTGGCCCGCTGCGACCGGTGACTTGGCCACGGCTAAGCAGGCATAGGTCTTGGTGGTGGGCTTGCCATTCTTGTAGATATATGAGCAAGCGGAGTCAGCCGGTACGAGTTTGACAGCCTGCACCGGAGCCGCGAGGGCGGTAGCCGCTACGAAGGCTGCGCTGGCAATTGTTAGAAGGTGCCTTAGCTTCATGTTTTCTGCATCTCCTTGGTCGCTGCCCTCTTGGCATCGAGTTTGTCTAGTGTCTGGCGGACTGCGAAACCCACAACCGCGCCCATGATGGCAAAGGGCGCGACAGCGACCCCTGATGAACTCAGCAAGATCATCGCCAGTAGCGCCGAGGTGAAAGGCAGCCGCAGCATCACCGTGGCGGTTGCCGCGATACCGGTTGCGGCCATGGCGGTGACTGACAGATCAGGAAACGCCAACGCACTGAGGACGCCGACGGCGACGCCTAAGAATGTGGCGGGGAAGATCGGCCCGCCGCGGTAGCCACCGCCAAGGGCCATGCCATAAGCCAGCATCTTGGCAACCAGCACCAAGACCACGGTGAGGGCTGAGGTCTCGGCGATCAACGATGACATCGCCGGTTGCCCGGAGAAGAGCACCATGTTGACATCGACGCCGGTAATTTCGGTGACGGTGATTGCTAGGGCTGCGGTGAGGAGGGCTACCGCGAAAAGAACTATGGCACGGTGCTTGGCGGCTACTGCGGCGACTCGTTCGCCGAGCTCGCGCGCGATCGCGGCGACGATGGATGCAATAACCGCGATGACAAGCCCGGCAAGTAACTGCGCCACCGTGAGGTTGTCATAACTTGGCAGCCCAGGCACAGCGAGGGAGTGGGTGCCAACGCCAGACCACGGCCCGACGCCGATCTGCACTACGTAGCCGGCGCCAAGGGCAACGAGAGCTGGCATCAAGGCAATTGACGGCAAGATGCCAAGAGCTGCAAACTCGAGCAACATGAAAGCCATCACGAATGGGTTACCGAATATCGCACCGATGGCAGCGGCGCCGCCGAGCAGCATGCCCATTTGCACCAGTTGCGGTGCTCGCCCGCGCATTAAGAGCGCACCGATCGTGGTGCCCATGATGATGAGCGGTGCTTCGGGGCCGAGCACGAATCCAAAAATCAAAGTACCGAGGGCGGCCAGCAGAATCGATGGGGCATTGATGGCCGGGGTGTCGAAATGAAAGCCCGTTAACGGGCTATTGCCGGTAGCACCGGGTAACCGCCACGCGAGGGCCACAACGCCCGCACCAATTAACAGCATGAGGACCACCCACCACATGGGCAATTCGGTGAACCCGAAGGCAGCCGGCAGGTCCTTCCAGATCCAGGTCTGGGCGGAGTCCATGAAGAGGATGAACACCGAAGCCCCAAGGGCCCCGAGGATGCCTAGGACAATTGCCAAGATGAAGGCCGTGGCTGGCAGTTTCTCGCCGAGTTCCGGCGCTGCGGGTGGCGGTGCAACCTGGCTCATACGGCTTCCCATTTCCCGGAGTGAATGTCATCAGCATCGATAATCCGGTAAGCGTAGCCCTGTTCAGCCAGGAACCGCTGGCGATGTTGAGCGAAATCTGCATCCACGGTGTCGCGCGTGACGATCGAGTAAAAATGCGCGGTGCGACCATCTGCCTTCGGGCGCAAGATGCGGCCGAGGCGCTGTGCTTCCTCCTGCCGGGAGCCAAATGTGCCGCTGACCTGAATGGCAACCGCCGCCTCGGGGAGGTCAATTGAGAAGTTGGCGACCTTACTGACGACCAGCAGTCTGATCTCGCCCACGCGGAACGCGGCAAATAGTCGCTCGCGCTCCTTGACCGGGGTGGCGCCGGTGATAATCGGTGCCTCGAGGTGCTCACCGAGTTCGGCAAGTTGATCAAGGTATTGGCCGATAACGAGGATTCGATCGTCTGGGTGATGGGCGATGATTTCTTCGACGAGCCGGTTCTTTTCCGGCGCGGAGGCAGCGAGCCGGTATTTATCTTCCTGCTCGGCCATCGCATAGGTCATGCGATCACTGTCCGGCAAAGTGACCCGCACTTCGATGCAGTCGGCGGGGGCGATGTAACCCTGGTTCTCGATGTCCTTCCACGGCGCGTCATAGCGTTTCGGGCCGATGAGACTAAATACGTCACTCTCGCGGCCATCCTCGCGCACCAAGGTTGCGGTCAACCCGAGGCGGCGGCGCGACTGAATATCGGCGGTAAACCGGAAGATCGGTGCGGGTAGGAGGTGCACCTCGTCATAGATGATCAAACCCCAGTCCCGAGAGTCGAACACGTCAAGGTGTGGGTAGATGCCCTGGCGCTTGGTGGTCATGACTTGGTAAGTGGCGATTGTCACCGGACGGATCTCTTTCTTCGCGCCGGAGTACTCGCCGATCTCATCGGCGGTGAGGGTGGTGCGCTTGAGTAATTCATCGCGCCACTGACGGGCAGCAACGGTGTTCGTGACGAGAATAAGCGTGGTGGCCTGAGCGAGGGTCATTGCTAGCGCACCGACAATGGTCTTGCCGGCACCGCAGGGCAGCACGACGACGCCAGAGCCACCATGCCAGAAACCTTCGGCAGCTTCCTGCTGGTAGGGCCGGGGCTGCCAGTCATCGGCGATGAGACCAATGGCATGGCGCTCACCATCGACGTAGCCTGCGACATCCTCGGCCGGCCAGCCGAGTTTGATGAGTGCCTGCTTTAGGTGACCGCGTTCACTTGGGTGCACCACAACAGTGGTTTGGTCAACGCGCACACCCAGCAGCGGTGCCACTTTCTTACTACGCAGGACTTCTTCGAGCACGGCTTCGTCAAGGGCCTGCAGCACCAGCCCGTGCACTGGATGGTTGTTCACCTGCAAGCGGCCATAACGTGACATCGTCTCGGCAATGTCAATAAGAAGGGCGTGCGGCACCGGATACTTCGAGTAGCGGATGAGGGTGTCAACAACCTGCTCGGCATCGTGCCCGGCGGCGCGTGCGTTCCATAGCCCAAGGGGGGTAAGGCGATAGGTATGAATGTGCTCGGGGGCGCGCTCAAGTTCGGCAAATGGTGCGATCGCGCGCCGGCACTCTTGCCCTTGTGGATTGTCCACCTCGAGCAGGAGGGTTTTGTCGCTTTGCACGATCAGTGGGCCTTCAGTCATTTACCTCTCCATTAAGCGTGGCTTTGATGATTCCGGCGGTCAAGGCGGCGCGCTCGGCCATGGCAGAGGCCAACGCCCATTCATGATCGGCGTGCGCACCATCGCCGACGGCACCGAGGCCGTCCAAGGTGGCCACACCGGCTGCGGCGGTAAGGTTGCCATCGCTGGCACCGCCGACCGCACATGATTGTAGTTCCGGTAAGCCAAGTGCTTGAGCGACTTGTTGAGCGATGGCAAATAGCTCCAACGAAGCTGATGATTCCAGCGGCGGTCGGTCAATGCCCCCGTCGATTTCGATGCGTGCCTCGGGGTGGTTGGCTCGCCAAGTGCGCACCTTGGCATCGATTCGTTGCTGTTCGGTCGCAGTCCAGGCGCGAACGTCCAGGGTCAACTCCGCCAACACTGGGACGGTATTTGACGTAGTTCCCGCGTGCAGCAAGGTTGGGGTGACCGTGGTCCCTGCCCCTTGATCCCCCCAGGTCGCCGTCGCCATGACGAATGCTGCAGCCTCGACGGTGGCGTTAATTCCGCGCTCGGGATCTAGGCCCGCATGGGCCGCTCGACCGTGGAACTTGATTCGGTACCACGAGGTGCCCTTGCGTTCGGTCTTGAGGGCACCGCCTGCCGATGGCTCAAACACCAGCACCGCTTTGGCTTCGGTTATCGCCGCTGCGATTACTCCGCGTGAGGCCCGCGACCCCGTCTCTTCATCGGTGGTTAGTAGGAGTCCGACCGCTGAGACGTCGACGCCCTGCGAAATCAGTAAGGCAACGGCGGCCAAGGCCTGAACGATGCCGGCCTTCATGTCAAAGACACCCGGGCCGGTCAGTTGGCCGTCACTTAGTTGCGCGGGCAGGCGGCTTAGCGTGCCGGCCGGCCACACGGTGTCGAGGTGGCCGAGCAGCAGGACGCGCGGCTGCTCGGGGCCCCAACGTAGAACCGGGCAGCCGTCATGGACTTCGATTCGGGCCGGGCTCAGGAGCCACTCACCTGTCAAGGCGGCGGCGACTTCGGCGATATTCGCGCAGGCAGCGAGATCGTGGGTTGGTGACTCGGTGCGGACAAGTAACTGCACCGCTTCGATCATGCGGGGGAGCAGAGCGTTCGCTGATTCCAGGCTCTGGGGCATGCTGCTCCTTTTCGTGCTGTGTCGTATCGGTACGGTGGTGGCTGTGACTTTGGCGGATAGTGCGGCGGCCGATTTCCAGCGCGCACGAGACCGCGCCGGAGTCGAGGTCCGCTCAGTAGCAGACCCTACTGACTTAACAAGCACGCGGCGAATCTTCGATACGGTCTGGCCCGGTGAGGGCACCCAGGTTCAGCAGAACCTGCTGACCGCCTTGATCCACGCGGGCGGCTACTGCGCCATTGCGGAGATAGATGGTGAACCAGTAGGAGCGGCGCTGGCGGTAGTTGGTCGGCACCTAGACGATGGGTGGCAGGTACACCTGCATTCGCACATGGCGGCGGTGCTGGATGGCTTTCGTAACCGGCATATCGGTACCGCGTTGAAACTCCATCAACGAATGTGGGCCGTCGAGCGAGGCATTGACGCAATCTCCTGGACATTTGATCCGCTAGTGCGGCGCAACGCCATCTTGAATATCTGCAAACTCGGTGTCGATGTCAAAGGGTACGAAATAGATTTTTATGGTCAGATGCCCGATGCCATAAATATTGGTGATCCCACCGACCGGGTATTCGCGTGGTGGCACCTGTCATCGGCCAAAGTTGCCGACGCGGTTGCGGGTCGAGTGCTTCCGCTCGACGCCGCGATGCTCACTCAGGCCGGACGCGATATTCACGTGGTAGAGATCCCGGCGGACATTGTCGAATTGCGCGGTGTTGATCCGGTTGCGGCAAGGCGGTGGCGGCTGTCGCTTCGTGAACACCTGACCACAGCATTAGCCGACGGGTATTGCGTGATTGGCGTGGACCGTACCGGTAATTACGTCCTAGAAAGGGAGCGCGCATGAGCATTGAGATGTTTCGACTGCACCTGATCAACATGCCGCTCGTGCGGCCCTTCCGCACGAGTTTCGGTACCGAGTTGGTGCGCGAGGTGTTGATCGTCGAGGCGATCTCAAGCG
>CAJBZP010000028.1 GCA_903960135.1 uncultured Actinomycetes bacterium
CATCGCGTCAGCGGCCCGTAAGTCATATGCCATTTAATCACTACCGTTAGCCTTCGCCTGTGAAGCGTCTGCTGGCTCTTGCTGCGCCAGTAGTTTTCGTCCTGCTGTGGAGCACCGGGTTTGTCGGCGCGCGATACGGATTGCCGTATGCGCCCCCCTTTGCGCTTCTTGCCATCCGATTAGTCATTGCCGCAGCCGTTCTTGCGTTGCTGGCCGCGATCTGGCGCTCAACTTGGCCCAAGGACGCCAACGACTACCGGCGATCTGCAGTGATCGGCGTGCTCTTGCATGCGGGCTACCTGGGCGGGGTCTTCGTCGCAATTGGCCTAGGCCTGCCGGTCAGCGTGACCGCCTTGGTTGTCTGCCTGCAGCCAGTGCTAGTCGCAGTCTTCGCCGGGCCAGCACTCGGTGAACACCTCGCACTAAGGCAGTGGCTCGGGATCGCACTTGGCTTGGCCGGGGCCATCATGGTCTTAACACCAGGTCTCATCCATCAGGGCAACCCCGGCGACTACTCGCCGGTGGCAGTGCTCGCAGCCGTGGTCGCTCTCGTCTCTTCATCCGTTGCCACCGTCATGCAAAAGAGGTACGGGGCGAGTATTTCGCTGCTGCCTGGCACGGCTGTGCAGTATGCCGCGGCAGCGATCTTGCTTGCGGTGCTCGCGTTGTTGACCGAGGACATCGTCATCGATTGGACGCCGGAGTTCATCGGCGCACTAACCTGGCTGGTACTTGCACTTTCCATTGGCGCGGTGCTGCTCATGTTTTGGCTACTGCGCATCGGTACCGCCACCGGTGTGTCGAGCCTTTACTACCTCGTGCCGCCCGTGACACTGTTCGAGGCCTACCTGCTTTTTGGCGAACAGCTCTCGCCGCTTTCCCTTGGCGGGTTCGCCCTTGCGACCATTGGGGTCGCGTTGGTGCGCCGACGTGAATCAGCTAACAGCGGCTAACCCGCCTGCGACATCGCCTTTGTACCTTCGATGTTCGCAGACACAACGTAATCAGTGACGTTACGTCCGGGTGCCCACTGGTCGATAAAGACCTTGCTCTCATCCTTCGGCGTAATTTTAATGTTCTCGAAGCCGGCGGCTGCCATCAGTTCGTGCAGATCTGCAATGAGTGAGGCACCGGCCATGCAGCCGCTGTAGAGACTCAGATCGTCGGCGATTTCGGCAGGCAGTACTGCCGACGCGACTACGTCGGAGATTGCTAGCCGCCCACCGGGCTTCAGGACCCGAAAGGCATCCAGAAAAACCGCTGCCTTCTGCGGAGAGAGATTGATGACGCAATTTGAGATGATCACGTCGACGGTGCTGTCGGCAACCGGCAGATGTTCAATCTCGCCTAGACGAAATTCAACATTTAGGTAGTCACCAGCGACCGCGTTTGCCCTTGCCTTCGAAACCATCTCCGCGGTCATGTCAACGCCAATGACGTGACCTGCTGCACCAACCGCGCGCGCAGCAAGGAAGGCATCAAAGCCCGCCCCGCTGCCAAGATCTAGCACGGTCTCACCCGCCTTCATCGCAGCGAAGGCTCCTGGATTGCCGCAACCAAGTCCGAGGTCGGCGCCGTCAGGGACCGACGTTCGGTCGGCCTCGGAGTAGCCCAAATGGCGCGAGCCAATTTGCACCGGGGTTTCCGGTGCGCACACAGCGTCGCTAGGTGCGCAGCAACCACCGGCTTCACTGATCGCGATCTGGCGATAAGCATCACGAACGGCACTTCGGA
>CAJBZP010000029.1 GCA_903960135.1 uncultured Actinomycetes bacterium
CGGGCCGGTGTTACTAGGTGACCTCGGCGAGGGGCTTGCGACGAACGTCATCGTGCACCTAGGCACGAACGGGTCGTATCCGCTAAGAACCTGCAAGAAATTGGTCAAAGCGGCAGGTCCGACCCGCAAGGTGTTCTTAATGACCTTGAAAGTGCCACGCTTATGGGAGCCGGTAAACAACGAGATGCTGCGCACCTGCGATGGCGCCTTCCCGGCCGACCAGGTGCACCTGATCGACTGGAATTGGGCGGCCAGCCGCCATGAGGAACTGTGGCTCTATAACGACGGGGTGCACCTGCGCCCGGCGGGTGCCCGGGCATTTGCGCGCATCATTAATGAGGCCATTGCCAAGGCTTACCCACCTGTCACTACCTTCCCACCTGCCCCTGTGCAGTTGGTCACAAGTCCGGCATTTGCGGCTCGTATGGTCAACATGGGGGTCATTCAGGCATCATGATGGGCACACCAATAGTGCCCGCGCCGTGCGTCTAATTTGGAGCCCTGTATGTCGATCCCAGGCCTTGTTGATCCCCCAACCAGCAATAAGCAATTGCTCGAGTGGGTTGAAGAGATGGCTGCACTTGCGAAGCCGGATCGCGTCGAGTGGTGCGACGGCTCCGATGCCGAATGGGATCGTCTCACCAAGTTAATGGTGTCCTCCGGCACGATGATTCAACTCAATCCAAAGATCCGCCCGAATTCATTCCTGGCTCGTTCTAGCCCAAGTGATGTTGCGCGAGTAGAAGACCGCACGTTTATTTGCTCAGAGCGCGAAATTGATGCCGGCCCGACGAACAACTGGTCAGAGCCGTCAGCGATGCGCGCGAAACTACGTGGGCTATTTGACGGATCAATGCGCGGTCGCACGATGTATGTGGTGCCGTTTTCGATGGGCCCGCTGGGCTCGCGAATATCGCAACTTGGCGTAGAGATAACCGACTCGCCATATGTCGTGGTCAACATGCGCATCATGACCCGCATGGGGCAGGCTGCTCTAGATCAAATTGGTGAACATGGCGAGTTCGTGCCGGCTGTTCACACCGTCGGCTATCCACTGGTTGATGCTGCAGGTGCGGCTCGGGATGAAGTTCAGTGGCCTTGCAACGATGAGAAATATATCGTGCACTTCCCGGAGACCCGTGAAATCTGGTCCTACGGTTCCGGGTACGGCGGCAATGCGCTGCTCGGCAAGAAGTGCTTCGCCTTGCGTATCGCTTCGGCGATGGCGCGCGATGAAGGCTGGCTCGCCGAGCACATGCTCATTTTGAAGTTGACGTCGCCTACCAATCACGTGCACTACATCACCGCGGCATTTCCGTCCGCATGTGGAAAGACCAATCTGGCGATGCTCGTACCGACGATTCCGAACTGGAAAGTTGAGACTGTCGGCGACGACATCGCCTGGATGCGCTTTGGTGACGACGGCCGCCTATATGCCATCAACCCGGAGGCCGGATTCTTCGGTGTAGCGCCAGGCACCGGGATGGATACCAACGCGAACGCGATCAGGTCACTTGATGCCAACTGCATTTTCACCAACGTCGCCCTGACCGACGACGGTGATATCTGGTGGGAGGGGTTAACTCCGAATGCGCCCGCGCATCTAATCGACTGGAAGGGCCAAGACTGGGCCCCGGGTTCTGGTGAGCTCTCAAGTCATCCCAATGCGCGCTTTACCGCACCGGCCGGGCAGTGCCCATCCATCGCCCCGAATTGGCAGGACCCAGCGGGTGTTCCTATTGACGCCATCTTGTTTGGTGGGCGGCGGGCGACCAATGTGCCACTTGTTACCGAGTCCTTCGACTGGGAACACGGGGTTTTCATGGGTTCGAGCGTCTCGAGCGAAACCACCGCGGCGGCGGTGGGAGCAGTCGGTGAACTTCGCCGCGACCCCTTTGCGATGCTGCCGTTCTGCGGCTACAACATGGCTGATTACTGGGGCCACTGGTTGGCGGTTGGCGGGTTCACCGATGCCGCCAAGTTACCGAAGATCTACGCGGTGAACTGGTTCCGCAAGGATGCCAACGGCAAGTTCCTGTGGCCCGGGTTCGGCGAAAACTCCCGGGTGCTGGAGTGGATCATCCAACGCCTTGATGGCGAAACCGAAGCGGTCGAGACGCCGATCGGGCGCATCCCAGCTCCAGGTGCCCTTAACTTTGACGGCCTTGATATCTCCGACGAGCAAGTTGCCGAACTATTCGCCATCGACAGGGCATCGTGGCTGGCGGAGTCCGATCTAACCGCGGCGTACTACGACAAGTTCGGCGACCGAATTCCCGCAGCTCTGCGCGGTCAATTGGCGGCACTTCGGGCACGACTTAGTTGATTAGTTGGTCCGACAGGGTCGCGACCAAGACTGCCTTGATTGAGTGCATTCGATTCTCGGCTTGGTCAAATACAATGCTGGCCGCAGAGTTGAACACTTCATCGGAGACCTCAACACCGTCAGTCAAGCCAAATCGGTCGGCAACTTCGCGCCCGATCACCGTATTTTGGTCGTGATAGGCGGGTAGGCAGTGCATGAACTTGACGTTTGGGTTACCGGTGCGGCCCATCAGTGCAGAATCGACCCGATAGGGCTTGAGTGCCGCCACACGCAGGTCCCAGGTCTCCGCACTTTCGCCCATTGATACCCAGATATCGGTGTGCACGAAGTCAACACCATTAAGTCCGTCGGCGGGATCCTCGGTGATGACGATATTTGCACCACTTTGGCTTGCGCGTACTTGGGCGAGTTCTTGCACGGATGGTTCGGGCCAGAGTGATTTCGGTGCCACTATGCGCACATCGGCTCCCATGATGGCGCCCATCACCAACAGTGAGTTGCCCATGTTGCTGCGGGCGTCACCAACGTATGCGTACTTAAACCGGTCGCTGTTGGCGTGCTCGCGCATAGTCAGGAAGTCAGCAAGCATTTGGGTCGGATGCCACTCATCGGTCAGCCCGTTATAGACCGGGACGTCGGCAAAAGCTGCAAGCTCCTCGACAATCTCCTGCCCCTGGCCGCGGTACTCGATTCCGTCAAAAATCCGGGATAGAACCCGGGCGGTATCGGCTATCGACTCCTTGTGGCCGATCTGGGAGGACGCGGGGTCAAGGACGGTGACATCACCACCTTGCTCGCGCATTGCGACCTCGAAGGCAATTCGAGTACGGGTTGATGATTTGGCGAAGATCAAGGCGAGTTGCTTGCCGATAAGGCGCTGGGCCTCGGTCCCCGCCCGACGTTCGGCCTTGAGTTCAGCGGCCAAGTGCAGCAGCGAATTGAGTTCAGCGGCGGTGAAATCTGACTCCTTGAGGAAGTCGCGTCCAAATAACGTCACCCGCGAACGTTACTCCGCCGCCGGTTGCTGGAAAAGCAGCGCCTTGTTACCTGGCTAGCCCAAGGGCTTGCGGGGAGATCGCCTCGGCGATTTCGGCGGCCGCCGCCCGAGCTCCCTCACCACGTCGGCGCGGATATTGGCGCACATCAAGGCGGCTGTAGATCCGCTCGCGATCCTCTTCTGAAAGCCCGCCCCAGACCCCGTACGGCTCCCGAGCGCGGACGGCATAGTCGGCGCACTCCATTCGCACCGGGCACTGCATGCAGATGACTTTGGCCGCCCGTTCGCGGCGCTTGCGGGCTGACCCGCGCTCATTTTGTGGGTGAAAGAACAAGAGTGGATCGGCTTCCCGGCAGGACCCGTGGTCGCTCCAGTACCAGGTGGCGTCGGTTGGCACTTGGGCCAGTGGTTGTTGAGGCATACCTTTAAGGTACGAGACTCGAGCGGGGCAAGGATAAGGCCTAAAGTCCCGTGATGGCGGGTCGAAGGCAGCCTAATTTTCGCGGGGCCTGGCCGCCGTAGACTGCCGCCATGAGCGCGTTAAGCCCGGTTGCTACGAAACTGGAGGTTTCGTCCCCCTTGGAATCCCCGGGACTCTCAGGGGGCACCTTGCTCGAGGAGCGCACCGAATCGACCGATGACGGTGACCACGAGCGCTTCGCCCATTATGTGGAGAAGAGCAAGATCGTCGAGAGTGCGGTGACCGGAACTCCGGTCAAGGCCCTGTGTGGCAAAACCTGGATCCCGAACCGCGATCCATCTCGGTTCCCGATTTGCCCGGACTGCGAGAAAATCCACGCCGGACTGGCCCGCGGCGGCAAACCAAGCCGAGATTCCTAACGACCGCCTGCTGACCGCTCGGAGCCTATGACGAAGACCGAATCCCGCGACGGCCTGCTTGGCCAGGATCGACGTAATTTCACCTTCGGCATCGTTTCGGTGATGACCTTGGTGGGTTTCGAAGCCTGGGCGACCGCAACCGCCATGCCCGCGATGGCGCGTGACCTAGATGCGCTGAGCGGTTACACCTGGGCGTTTAATGCCTACATCGTGGCCTCGCTATTGGCGATGGTGATCGCTGGTCTGCGATGCGATGAGCGCGGGCCGCGAGGCTCGCTTGTCGGCGGTGTCCTGGCATTAGCAGCCGGCTCACTAGTGGCCGGGTTCGCACCTAATTACTTGGTGCTTGTTTCCGGTCGCGCATTGCAGGGGGTTGGTGGCGGCGCGATCATCGTTGCGGTGTACGTGCTGATTGCCCGCGCATATCCAGAGTCACTGCGCCCCAAGGCCTTCTTGCTTCTTTCAACCTCGTGGGTTGTTCCTTCGCTGGTGGGTCCAGTGATCGCTGGGTGGCTAACCGACAACATTGGTTGGCGGGTGGTTTTTTTGTTGGTCCCCTTTTTCGTGATCCCGCCGCTATTGCTGATGCTCCCGAGAATGGGCGCATATCAAGGTGGCACGCCCAGTACTGCCTTTGCGAGGCGGGTGATGGCTGGCATCGTCGCGACGATTGGGCTGGTGGCGATTCAAGATGGCCTAGCGCGAGCCAGCTTCTTGGGCGGTATTGAAGCGGTTCTGGGGTTCGCGGCGCTGCTTATTGCCGGCAGGCACTTGGTGCCGAAAGGTGCATTGCTGATGGCGCGCGGCCTACCGGCAACCATCATGATGCGCGGCATTATCGCCGCCGCTTTCTTTTCCGCGGAGGTCTTCGTCCCGTTGGCCCTTGTTGAAACTAGGGGGGTTAGTTACACAATCGCTGGCTTAACCGTTGCAGTTTCTGCGGTGTTCTGGTCGGTGGGTTCATTTGTGCAAAGTCGGTTGTCGGGGGAGGCAGATAGGGCGCCGATCGTACGCCTTGGCGCATTGATTACGGGCGCATGCTTACTCACCTTGCCACTGGTCGTGCTCACCTCCTTGCCAGTTTGGATTGCATCAGTCTCCTGGGCAATGGGTGCTTTCGGCATGGGACTTGCCATCCCTTCGGTCTCCGTGCAAACCCTGCGACTGTCGCCGGAGCCAGATCAAGGCGTGAACTCGGCCGCCCTCCAGATCGTGGATTCGGCTTTGGTGGTGGTGGTCACCGCCTTATTGGGCCTGTTCTACGTGGCCGCGGTCGCCGGGTCAGGTGCGACCCCGCAAACCTATGCACTGCTGTGGATTCTTTCGGCAATGACAGCATTTGTGGGCGCCTTCTTGGCCCCGCGCATGCGCCCCCTGAGCACTTAGGTAAGAATTGGGGCTCCTTCGGGGTAGGGCCTCGAACCTAGCAAAGGTGATGCGATGAGCATGCGCAAGCGATTGGTGCCGGCAATTTCAGCAGTTGCGGCGGTATTACTGCTGGCCGCGTGCGCATCCGAAACAGCGACCACGGCAAGTAGCGCCCCGGCGCCGTCGGCAGCTGCTTCATCGGCGGCACCCACCGCTGCGCCGGCGTCAGAGCCCGCAGAGGTCACCGATGAATGCGCGCGCGAAAATCTAACGACGGTGGCGGCCGACATGCTGACCATCGGCACCGATACCCCGGCTTATCCGCCTTACTTTGCCGAAGATGACCCGGCCAACGGTCAAGGGTTTGAGTCGGCGGTGGCTTACGCGGTCGCTGGTGGCTTGGGCTTCGCCCAAGACGAGGTGACTTGGCAGGTGGTGCCTTTCAATACCTCATATGCACCAGGTGATAAAGCCTTTGATTTCGACATCAACCAGATCTCGATCACCCCTAAGCGCCAAAAGGTTGTTGATTTCTCTGACGGCTACTACACCGTGAATCAAGCGGTCGTCGCACTCAAGGATTCACCGATCGCCAATGCGACCTCGGTGGCGGAGTTGCAGAACGCGAACCTCGGAGCCCAGGTCGGCACCACCAGCTTGGAGTTCATCAATGCGGTGGTCCAGCCCAATAACGATGTGCAGGTGTTCAATGACACTAATGATGCCAAGAGCGCGATGCAAAATGGCCAGATTGACGGGTTGGTCGTTGACCTCCCGACCGCGTACTACATCACCGCCGTGGAAATCCCCAAGGGCAAGATCGTTGGGCAATTCGAAGCTCAAGCCGGTGGCGAGCAGTTCGGCCTGTTGTTCCAAAAGGGCAACCCGCTTGTCACCTGCGTCAACAAGGTGCTTGCAGATCTGAGTGCCTCCGGCGAGTTGCAGGCAATTCAAGATGAGTGGATGGCTGGCACCACGGCGCCGTACTTCACGCAGTAACCTCACCTAGGTGAGTGCTTCGACAACTGCGCCTGGCGCGCCCGAGGTCTATTTTGACCCGGTGCGTCAGGCGCATCGTCGTAAGCGGGCCAGGCGCGATGCTCTGGTCGGGATGGCGAGCCTATTGGGCTTCGTTCTAGTTGTCGGTTTCGCCATCTCGCGTACTTCCGGTTGGCCGCTCGTGCAGGAGACATTCTTCAACGGTAGCGAGTTCATCGCTACTTTCCCGGGGCTGCTAGACGCTTTCCTACTTAACGTTCGGATCTTTCTAATTGCCGAACCGCTGATTTTGCTGATTGGATTGCTGGTGGCGCTATCGCGCGACCTGCGCTCGCCACTGCTGCTACCGCTAAGAGTCCTGGCGACTTTGTATGTGGATATTTTTCGCGGGGTTCCAACTATCTTGGTCATCTTCCTTTTGGGATTCGGGGTCCCCGCACTGCAACTGCAGGGAGTTCCAAATAACGCGGTGTTCTGGGGTACCGCTGCATTGGTCCTTTCGTATGGGGCATATGTCGCCGAAGTCTTTCGCGCAGGTATCGGTTCGGTCCACTCGAGCCAGCGGATGGCAGCGCGATCATTGGGCCTGACTTCACTGCAGACCAGTCGTTATGTCGTACTGCCGCAGGCGGTGCGCAATGTGGTGCCGCCACTGCTCAACGACTTCATCTCACTGCAAAAAGACACCGCGCTGGTATCGGTACTAGGGCCGATCGAGATTCTGCGGCAGGCGCAGATTGACGCGTCATCAACTTTCAACTACACGGCTTATGTCGGTGCGGCGCTGATTTTCATCGCACTAACTATCCCAATGACCCGCTTTGCCGACTGGGTGCAGGCCCGCATGCGCAGGCGCCGCACGATGGCCGGCGCCGCATGACCGAAACCTTGCTTGAAATTGCCGGGGTTTGGAAAGCCTTCGACGGGCACAGCGTATTGCGTGGTCTTGACCTTAGTGTGGCACGCCACGAAGCCGTGGTTCTGATCGGCGCATCCGGTTCAGGTAAGTCAACTTTGCTGCGCTGCATAAATGGCCTTGAGACCGTTGATGCCGGGTGCATCCTTCTAGATGGCGATCTTGATGTGACAGCTTTCAATACCGATATGGATGCAGTGCGCCGACGCATTGGCATTGTTTTCCAGTCTTATAACCTTTTCCCGCATATGAGTGTTTTGGATAATGTGACTTTGTCTCCGCGCAAGGTGCTAAAGCGCGGCTCCAGCGAGAGTCGTGATCAAGCGATGGCCCTGCTGCAGCGATTTGGCCTAGCGGCCAAGGCCGATGAATACCCGGACCGGCTATCGGGTGGCCAGGCCCAGCGGGTGGCAATCGTGCGGGCACTGGCAATGGAGCCCGAGTTGATGCTGTTCGATGAGATCACCTCGGCACTGGACCCGCTGCTGGTGGGCGAGGTTCTCGACACCGTGCGCGAGCTCAAAATGGGCGGCCTGACCTTGATTATGGCCACCCATGAAATGGGTTTTGCGCGCGAAGTTGCCGACCGCGTCTGCTTCCTTGACGCCGGGGTCGTCCTCGAACAGGGGACACCCGAGGCGGTATTCGGGAGCCCGCGCGAGGGGAAAACCCGGGAGTTCCTCTCCCGAATCCTGAAATAGTCGAGGTGCGTGATGGTGCGGCGTGCGTACTTTGGCCGATTTGTTCCCTACGCTCGGACAGGGGTGCATCCGGCACCTGCCAAACGCGTGGAGGAATGAATGTCAACTATGAACTCAGGCCAATCGGTCGATGCGGTCGAGGCCGACGCTTTAGGCCAGATAGGTCGAAACTGGTGGGTGCTGTTGTTCTTGGGCATCATCAGCTTGGGTATCGGTGTCATAGCACTAGTCTGGCCAGGGGCCACCATCGTGGTTGTTGCGATCCTGCTGGCAATTTGGCTGTTAATCTCAGGCATCTTCCAGGTGGTGCGCGCCTTCGCTCACGGTTTATCCGGCGGCATGCGAGCACTACTGATCATCACCGGCATTATCTCGATCATCTTGGGTTTGTTCATGTTCCGCGGCGCATTCCAGGCCGTTGAGATCCTGGCGATCTTCATCGGTATCGCCTTCTTATTCCGTGGCTTCGGTGCGCTGTTCATGGGTGCGGAAGAAAAGGAAGGCCGCGGGTGGAACATCTTCGGCGGTATCGTGATGTTGATCGGCGGTGTCGTCATTCTGGTTTGGCCGGGCATCTCCTTGGTTACCTTGGCTTGGGTGGTCGGTATCTGGCTGATTGTCATCGGTATCTTCGAGATCATCAGTTCGTTCTCGCTGAAGGCAGCGGCAAAGCGGGCAATGAAGTAGCGAATTCTCGCAACGAGTTACTAGTGGCCCGCAGCATTTGCTGCGGGCCACTAGATTTACGCCATGGCAGCTGAAACCTCGCAGACCCTCGATCGCGGTATTCGCGTACTTGAGGCCATTGCTGAGTCAGCCGATGGGCTAACGGTCACCGAACTTGCCCAGATTTTAGGGATTGGGCGAACCGTGGTCTATCGACTGGTTGTCACCCTCGAACAGCATGCCTTCTTGCGCAGGTCCGGGGATGGGAAGTGTCGACTCGGGTTGGCAGTGCTGACCATGGGTCGTCAAGTGCAGCCAATTGTTCGCGATGTGGCCCTACCCGCCTTACGCCTGCTGTCTGACGCGGTGGGGGCGACCGCACACCTGACCATTGTCGACGGCACCGAAGCGTTGACCGCCGTGGTGGTTGAACCAACTAGGTCAGATGTGCACGTTGCTTACCGCATGGGCGCGCGTCAGCCACTTGAGTCGAATGCGGCCGGCCGGGCGGTACTAGCTGCCCGCACCGCGGCCGGACGTCCACTCGAACCGCCCTGGGTAGTGGCAACTAGCGAGGGACCGCAGGGCGCCTATGGGATCGCCGTGCCAATAACCGGAGTGCCAGGCCTGGAGGCCAGTGTCGGCGTGGTGTCGCTGCGCGAGCTAAATGAAGTCGATGTGGGTACCAGAGTGGCCCGGGCTGCCGGCGAAATCGCCCGGGCCCTGCGGTGATTCCCGAAATCTGGCGGTTATGACGCACAATGGGGTTTCACCCCCAACTTTGGAGTTCGTTGATGCGCCGTGTGCTCGTCGGGTTGTTAGTCACTAGCACCCTCCTAGCAGGCTCACTTATTGCACCAGCAACCGCGGCTGCGGCACCGGCGCGCATTGCAAGTGGTTGGATTCCCTACTGGGTCACCAGCCCGAGCAGCCCGCAAGGCATTAACTCCGCGGTCGCAAACGCAGATCTATTAACTGACGTATCACCATTTTGGTATTCGGCACTGGTGGGCGGCCCCGCCGGGGTGCAAGTCAAGGTCAATCCGAATTTCGGCAATGGTGCGGCGAATATCACCTGGGCCATGGCGCAACTAAAGGCCGCCGGACTAACGGTGCTGCCGGCAATTGCCGACGGAAGCGGTAAGGGCAAGATGGCCGCTGCGCTCGCTGATCCCGCAAAACGATCCATGCATGTAGCCGACATCGTCAACCTAGTAATGGCTAATGGCTTCGACGGCATTGACCTGGACTACGAAGTATTCGCATTCTCCGACGGCTCAAGCTCGTGGGCCGCCACGCAGCCGAATTGGACGGCATTTATTCAAGAACTCGGGGCGGCATTGCACGCGCAGGGAAAATTACTTGCTGTGACGATTCCGCCACCGTGCTCTATGTCGGGTACCTGCAGCCCCAAGACCGGTTACTGGGTCTACAACATCGCTGGCATCGCTCCCGCCGCTGATCGAATCCGAATCATGGCCTACGACTACCACGTAAACGGGATCGGCCCAATTGCGCCGATCAACTGGGTTCGGTCGCTGGCACAGTACGGTGCCGCGGTGGCCGGTGGCCCGAAGGTGCAGATTGGCGTACCCACCTACGGTCGGGTCTGGACCAAGAAGAGCGCAGCGGGCAAGTACGAACTAACTGGCAGTTGCCCGACGGCTGGCACCAGCGCGCATAACTCATTGACGAAGATGTCGACGGCTACCGATGCTGCGATACCGGGGCTGCTTGCCTCGGTCGGAGTCACCCCCGAGGCCACCCTTTGGGATGCGACCGCCGCGGAGAACTGGGTTGAGTATGACAAAAATGTGCAGTGGACGGATGGTTCAGGAGCCAGCCAGACATGTACGGCTCGGCGGATTATGTGGTGGGTTGGCCCGCAGGCGGTATTGGCCCGCACCCAATTGGTAGGCGAGTTGGGCCTTTCGGCCGCCGCCTATTGGACAATTGGTGGCGAGGATCCTAACCAGTGGCCACTCATCCGCACTTACGCAACCCAACTTGCACCGGCGGCAACCGAAGTCACCATCGTCGCGCTGCCGCGGGTCACGTTCAACACCGCAGGCCAGATTAGTTCAACGGTTACCTCGGGTGGCGTGCCGCTTGCCGGTCTTGGTGTCACCTTGCAATTCATGAAGTCCGGCGCCACTGAATGGGTCAATATTGGTTCAGCCGCCACCGCTACCGATGGCACTGTGGCTTTTGCGCCAACGATAACTGATTTCGGTCAGTGGCGGATTTATGCACCCGGTGATACCGGGCGCGCGGAGCAGGCCAGTGATCCGGTACCGGTCGAAGTTGCCTCGAGCGTAATCGCGGCGACGGCGAAGTTGAAAATCAAAGCCAAGACAAAGTTCACCATTCGTGCTGTCGCACAGCCGGCTCGGGCCAAGCAGGTAGTGCTTATTCAAATTCAACGCGGTGATGGCTGGCGAACGGTCGGCAAGGATCGAACAAATGCTAAAGGGGTGGCGAAAATCAAGTTAACCTCGTTGAAGAATCCGGGGGATTATGTGTACCGGGCCGTGGCCCAGACCCGTGGTGATATCAGCGAAGGCGCCTCAGCTCCGATAGTCATCACCGTGCGCAAGTAACTGGTCTACTTGTCGGCGGCAAGGCAAACAGCCGGTAGGTCGAACCAGCGCAATTGCTCGAAGTCAGCAGAGACAAGTTCCGAATCCTCGTCCAAGTTCTGATCGGGTAGCGCCGCGAACCGGGTTACCGCCTCATCCAGATACACCAGGAGGTCAGATTCCGGGGCTTGGTCGTGCTGATGCGGGTAGGTGAGCACCCCATGTTGATCGTAGTCGAGCTGGCGTAACCGCATCGGTGGTTCAACCGGGCCACCTCGGTGATGCCAGCGCCCGGTCGCGGTATCGAAGCGGTATTGGGGCAGTAATTGCCAGCCGTGACGGGCGATTAGATCTACCGCCTGAACGATATACGTGAAGACGGCCTCAGAAACAAAGTAGTTGAAGTTAACCCGAACCCACCCGGGCTTGATGCCTTCGCAGCCGTGGGTGATTTCGCGCTCGAACTCATGTGACTTTTCGACATTTATCCCCAAGAGTCGGTGACCATATGGCCCGGCGCACGAGCAGCCACCGCGCGATTGAATGCCGAAAAGGTCATTGAGGACCGCAACAATGAAATTGTGATGCAGGTAGCGATCATTTGGACGCTTGATGACAAAGGAAACGATTGACAATCGCTCGGCTTCTAGGTTGCCGAGGATCTGGATTGACGGATTCGAGGTCCAAGCGGTGATCGCGCGGGTCACGAAGTCCTCCTCGTAAGCCCGAATCACCTCGACTCCGACATTTTGCTTCAGGTGGAACACCAGGCCGGCTCGAATTGATTCGACTATTGCTGGAGTCCCACCTTCCTCCCGATGAACCTGATCTGTTAGATAGCGATGCTCATGGGGATTTACGTAGGCGACGGTGCCGCCACCGACTAGATCCGGCACCGAGTTGGTTAGCAATTCGCGCCGCACAATTAGTACCCCTGGCGTGCCGGGGCCGCCGACGAACTTGTGCGGACTCAGGACCACCGCATCTTTGTAGGCCAACTGGTCGACTCCGGGCAGCGGGTTCATGTGGATATCTACATACGGCGCAGCAGCAGCGAAATCCCAGAAGGCTAGTGCACCATTTTCATGCAGGATTTGGCTCACTAGGTCGGTGTCCGACACGATGCCGGTGACATTGCTCGCGGCACTGAACGAAGCGATTCGCAATGGTCGATCCGCGTAGCGGGCTAGTTCTTCCTGCAAGTGGTGAATATCAATATGGCCATCGGCATCCTCGTTGATGGTGACCACATCGGCAATTGACTCCCGCCAAGGCAGTTCATTGCTGTGGTGCTCGAATGGACCGATGAATACTACGGGGCGCTCAGTCGGCGGTATTTGCGCTGACAATTGGTACTTCTTGTCGAGATCGGCCGGTATTCGAATATTCAAGATGCCGATGAGTCGATCGACGGCCGAGGTGGCTCCGGACCCGCAGAAAATAACGCAGGTGGCGTCGTCACCGTTCACTGCCTGGCGAATTATCTCCCGAGCGTCCTCCCGCAGTCGGGTCGTCTGCAATCCGGTGCCGCTGGATTCGGTATGCGTATTCGCGTAACGCGGCAACACCTCTGCGCGAATAAAGTCTTCGATGAAGGTCAAGGCACGACCACTTGCCGTGTAGTCGGCATAGGTGACCCGCCGGGCCCCGAACGGACCCCACATAACTTGGTCATCGCCAATAACGCCATCGCGGACGCGTGCGAGCAGCGCTGACTCGGGGAGGTGCTCGCTCCTGGCCGGGATCTCCATAGGGGCCAGCGTACGAGATTGCGGGTGGGACACAATGTGATGGTGCCAACAAACGCCAGGTCCCGGTAATGTCGATAGCACCGACCGAGGTGGCGCAGCCCTTGCTGTCAGAGGAGGTTGACCGGCCTTGGATCACGATAGTCTGGAATGACCCCATCAATTTGATGTCCTATGTGACCTATGTATTTATGACTTACTTCAAGTATGACCGGGCCAAGGCCGAGCTATTGATGTTGGACGTGCATGAGCGCGGCAAGGCCGTTGTTTCCAATGGCACCCGCGAGGAGATGGAGCGCGATGTCACAGCGCTCCATGCCTATGGGTTGTGGGCCACCTTGCAGAAGGATGATTAGGTCAGGAGCGTGCGGCGATGAGCACTGGATTTCAACGGACCGTAACTGGGCGAATTGTGCTTCGCATAGATGACATGGAAAAAACGGTACTTGTTTCCCTTGCCGAACAGATGATTGCCTTTGTTGCGCCAACCGAATCAGCCGAATCAGCCGAATCAATCGATCCGCTGGCCGTGATCGTTGGGATCGATGAAATTGCCGAGACACCGTCCGATCCGGCATTGGCCCGGATGTTCCCGGCGGCCTATCGCGATGACGATGAGGCGGCGGGTGATTTCCGCAGATTCACCGAACGTGATTTACGGGCCGGCAAAGTGGCCAATGCCAGCAGCGTCGCTTCTTGTCTGGAAGGCAGCGGTTCGAAACTCGTGCTCACCGCGGACGAGGCCCTGTGTTGGCTGGGTTTCTTAAATGATGCTCGTATTGCGATTGGCATCAGGCTTGAGGTCACCGAAGAGAACCACGATGAACTCGCTGAGCTGCCAGAGGGAGACCCACGCGCCGGGCTCTTTGACGTCTACGACTGGCTGACTTTTTTACAGGACTCCTTGGTGAAACTGCACCTGCCTGCGGATTAAGACGAATTGCAAGTGGCCCGGCGCATAAGCACCGGGCCACTTTGCGATCTGAACTAATTCATCACTTACTCGACGGAGCGGCTTCCAATTCGGCCGCCGCGAATGAGGCATCGTCATCTGCACTCTTCTCGCGGGCGATCTTGTAGATGAGCAAGCCGAATAGGCACTTGGCCAAAATATCGGCGATTGAATAGCCCACCTGACGGTAAACGAATGAATCGGCGCCCGAGATGCCGAGCTGCGGCAGCAGGTACGAGATCGGGTAGACGCCCCAGGTTGCGAGCAGCAGCCAGCGCAGACCATTGAGGTCCTTGCCAACCTGCTCGGGCTGGGTCTTCATCGACTTGCTGAGTTCGACGAAGAGGACGTAGAGGATGTAGAGGAACGGAATCGTGGAAAGCACGCCCCAGATGCCTCTGGTCATATTGTCAGCCGAGATCTCACCTGGGTAACCCAAGATGATCATTAGCGCCGAAGCTGGGATCAACTTCAGCAGCAGGCCTCGGCGAACCGCCTTGGCAAGTGCCAGCACCGCGATGGTTTCAAACAGCAACAACGGAACGGTGAGCAACCAGTCGACATATCGGTAGCCCTCGTTGAATCCATCGCCGTTCACCAGCACGTAGGACATAGCTGTTGCCCCCGTGGCCGGTGTGCCTTCGCCGGTTGCAACATAGGCCTCGGTGAAGGAGTTGAAGATCCGGTAGTAGTGGTATGCGGCGATCAAGCAAACCATCGCTGAAACCACCAGTGCTTGCCGGTACCTCGGTAGCACCCGCCCTTGAACAGCGAGCAAGAAGATGAAGGTCGCGACCATTGCCGCTAGTGCCAAAGAAAGCACGTTATACACCGTCTGGAACTGCGAGTAAGAAAGCTCGAGCGTATCCATTTGCCCTCTAATCTGTGAGGAGTACGTACCTGACGCGGGCATCGTCCACCCTGGTACCAAACCCCGCAACTTGAAATTCACCTGTCTTTAAGGTCCCCCGAAAGGGAGGGCCCTAATATCTGAGCATGCTGAGGATCGGATCGGACTTGGTGGCGGCGATGGTTGCCCATGCCCGGGCCGACCACCCCGATGAAGCCTGCGGGGTGATAGCCGGGCCCAGCGGCACCGACCGGCCCGAGCGCTTTATCCCCATGCGCAACGCCGCTCGGTCGCCCACTTTTTATGAGTTCGACTCCGGTGACTTATTCGCCCTGTATCGCGAGCTCGATGAGCGGGACGAAGCGCCGGTGGTGATCTACCACTCGCATACGGCAACCGAAGCCCACCCTTCTCGGACCGATATCGCCTTGGCTGGTGAGCCAGACGCCCACTACGTGCTGATTTCGACGCGCGAGACTGGAACCGAAGACGGGCCGTTCGAATTGCGCTCCTTTCGGATTGTCGATGGGGTGGTGAGTGAGGAGCCCGTGCGAATTGGCGGGACTTTCGAGTGATAGCTGCAAAGTCCTTGCAGGTACCCTCGCCGCCCGGGAGCCCGGAATATCCGTGTCTATTGTGGTGTTCTCGTAGTTCAGGGAAGTAAATCCGCGAAATGCCAAATCGACCGGAGTCATATTCATGCCAGTTGAAGTCCGAGTGCCCACCATCTTGCGCCCCCTCACGGGCGGGGCGAAAGTCGTTACCGCGAAGGGGGAGACGTTAGCCGCGGTGGTGGCCGACCTTGATGGTTCCTATCCGGGTATCGGTGAGCGGCTCCTGGATGACAGTGGGTTGCGGCGCTTCGTCAACGTCTACATCAATGACGAGGACGTTAGATTCTTGGCCGGCCTCCAAACTGAGGTCGCAGACCAAGACTCCATCACGATCTTGCCCGCTGTCGCGGGCGGCTGAGCGGGCGCTGCGGCACCATGCGCTTTAACTCCTTGCTCGACTCCGTCGGGCAGACGCCACTTATTGGGCTGCCCACGCTCTCACCGTCCGCCGATGTGCGCCTATGGGCCAAACTTGAAGACCGAAACCCCACCGGATCGATCAAGGATCGCGCCGTGCTCTCGATGGTTAACCAAGCAGAAATTGACGGCACACTGCTGCCGGGCGCGACCTTGTTGGAGCCGACATCTGGCAACACCGGTATCGCACTGGCGATGATCGCGAAGTTGCGGGGCTATCAACTGGTTTGCGTGATGCCGGAGAACACATCACCTGAGCGCACCTCATTACTCACCATGTGGGGTGCCCGGGTTATCTACTCGAGCGCGGTTGGCGGTTCCAATGAGGCCGTGCGGGTTGCGAAAGTTTTGGCTGCGGAGAACCCTGACTGGGTGATGCTTTATCAATATGGGAACCCTGCCAACGCGCAGGCCCACTACGACACCACCGGCCCCGAGTTATTAGCCGATCTGCCGACTTTGACGCACTTTGTCGCGGGCCTAGGAACGACCGGGACCTTAATGGGGGTGGGTCGTTACCTAAGGGAGCATCGGCCCGAAGTGAAAATCGTGGCAGCCGAACCCCGCTACGGCGAACTGGTTTACGGCTTGCGCAATTTAGATGAGGGTTTCGTGCCCGAGATTTATGACGAATCGCTGCTGAGTTCGCGTTTTTCGGTGGGGGCTCGGGATGCGATCCGTCGCACCCGTGAGCTCTTGGATCTGGAGGGGATCTTTGCCGGTTTCTCAACCGGTGCCATCTTGCATGCGGCACTGGGTCTTGCCGAGAAAGCCGAGCGCGCCGGTGAGCGAGCCGATATCGCCTTCATCGTGTGCGACGGTGGCTGGAAGTACCTTTCTTCGGGTGCCTACGAAGGCTCGCTGGATGATGCCGAGTCTGCTCTGGAAGGGCAGTTGTGGGCCTGATCGTGCCACTGGCTCGGCTCTTGCCTGGTTGAACGTAGAATTAGTGTGTTATGGCTGATGCACCGATTGGGATAGTCGACTCCGGAGTCGGCGGCCTAACCGTTGCTCGGGCCATTTTGGACCAACTGCCGCACGAGCCCATCTGCTACATAGGTGACACCGCGCGCGGGCCGTACGGCCCCCGCCCCCTTGCCGAAGTCCGCGAATTCGCCATCGAGATCATGGATCAACTTGTTGATGAAGGCGTGAAGATGATTGTCATCGCCTGCAACTCGGCGAGTGCTGCGACTTTGCGCGATGCGCGCGAGCGGTATGAGGTGCCGGTTATTGAAGTGGTGCATCCGGCGGTGCGACGGGCGGTAGCGGCAACCCGTAACGGCAAAATCGGAGTGATCGGGACTGAGATGACGATCAACTCTGGTGCCTATGACGATGCCTTCGCCGCTGCACTAGAAGTTGATCTGTTTTCAGCCGCCTGCCCAAGGTTTGTGGAGTTTGTCGAGTCCGGGGTCACCGGCGGGGACGAACTACTCGGTGTTGCGCATGCCTATCTGGCGCCACTTCGTGCCGCCAATGTTGACACTTTGGTATTGGGTTGTACTCACTACCCGCTGCTAACCGGGGTGCTGTCTTATGTCATGGGCGATGGGGTGACTTTGGTTTCCAGCGCCGAGGAAACGGCCAAGGATGTGTATCGCACATTGGTGGCAAATGAACTCGTTCGTGACACCGGACTACCTGCGCCGGACTATCAATTTTTTGCGACCGGGGATCCGGAATCTTTCGAGCAACTTGGGCGCAGATTTCTGGGGCCCGAGATTGGCACGGTCAAGGGCCGTTAGCTGCGGTCGATAAGGTCAGCGCATGAGCAGATCTGATGGCCGTGCCGCCGACCAACTTCGCCCCGTCACCTTCGAGCGGGGCTGGCTCGACCAAGCCGAAGGTTCGGCACTGGTCGCTTTCGGCCGGACTCGGGTGCTCTGCACCGCTTCCTTCACCACCGGCGTTCCTAGGTGGCTGAAAGGCTCTGGCAAGGGCTGGGTGACCGCTGAGTACGCGATGCTGCCGCGCGCCACGAACACCCGAAATGACCGGGAGTCGGTCAAGGGCAAGCTTGGCGGCCGTACCCAGGAGATTTCCCGCTTGATTGGTCGCAGTTTGCGCGCAATCGTCGATATGGGCGCCCTCGGCGAGAATTCGATTCTGGTCGACTGCGATGTCTTGCAGGCCGACGGTGGCACCCGAACCGCTGCCATCACCGGTGCCTATGTTGCGCTGGTGGACTCGATCACGTGGGCTCGAGGCCAGGGCTTGATTACCCCCGGCGTCAATCCGCTCAAGGATTCTGTTGCAGCGGTCAGCGTTGGGATCGTCGACGGGCAGCCGCGTCTTGATCTGCACTACGACGATGATGTCCGCGCCGATACCGACATGAATGTCGTGATGACGGGCGACGGTCGCTTCATCGAGGTGCAGGGCACCGCCGAGGGGGAGCCATTTGATCGGGCACTCCTTGATGAGTTGTTGGCGCTGGCGGCCCAAGGCTGCGTGGAACTCACGGCCATGCAGAAGGCAGTTCTCGGCGCATGACCACGAAGGTCGTGATGGCAAGCCGCAATGAACACAAGATTGACGAAATGCGGCGCATTCTCGATGCGGCAGGACTAAATCTCGAACTGGTCGGAATCAAGGAGTTTCCGGATCTCCCTGACGTTGATGAAACTGGGTCGACCTTTGCAGCGAACGCGCTTTTGAAGGCACGCGAGATATGCGCATTCACCGGATTGCCGGCCATCGCGGATGACTCGGGGCTTTGTGTTGATGCGCTCAATGGGATGCCTGGTATTTTCTCGGCCCGCTGGGCTGGCAGCCATGGCGACGACCGCGCCAACCTTGACCTCCTGCTCGCGCAAATCAGGCACATTGACCCAGAGCGCCGCACCGCCGCATTCCATTGCGCGGCTGCTATCGCGCTGCCTAACGGTGACGAACAGGTAGTTGAAGGCATCATGACCGGGCGGGTGATCGATGCACCTCGTGGCGCCAACGGGTTCGGATATGACCCGATCTTTATCGCGGATGGCTACCAGATAACCACCGCCCAGATGGACTCAGCGGATAAGGACGCCATCAGTCACCGCGGTCGGGCGATTGCCGCATTGGTTCCGGTGGTTTCGCAACTACTATCCTGAGCTGCATGATTCTTGAAATCGCGGCCATCGATATTTTGCCGGACACTCATGAGCAATTTGAGGCCGCCGTCCGCACCGCCGTCGAGACGGTGCTAAGCCCCGCACCGGGCTTCGTGAGTTTCGAGTTGCGGCACGGGGTCGAACGGCCTGACTCTTATGTGCTCCTTATTGGCTGGCGCAGCCTTGAGGATCACACTGTGGGTTTTCGAGAGTCGGAGAGTTTTGTTAAATGGCGCGAGTTGATTGGGCCGTTCTTCGCCGGCGCGCCGCAGGTCGACCATTGGTCCGAGGTGTTCGAGGCCGCGCGCTGACCTTGGTGCGGGAGGCGGGACTTGAACCCGCACGTCCGAAGACACCGGCACCTAAAGCCGGCGTGTCTGCCATTCCACCACTCCCGCGAAGGGTGCTGACTACAGAGCCCGAGTTTAGGGGTCACTACTTCAGGCTCCCCGGTCTAGGGCCGACCGCTGCAATTGAGCGCGCGCGTTCAGGGCCGCTGACTCTCTAATTGCGAATCTTTCGCACCTGACATAGACTTCGGATAAGCCGGAAATTCGGCTGATTTGGCTGTCCCGAAAGGTTGCGATGCAAATCCCAGCTCTGCAGGTCCCGGCTCTGCAGGTTCACACCATGCACATCCCTGACGGCTTCATCAACGCCCCCACCAGCGCGGTAGCCGGGGTAATCGCGGTCATTGGGATAGCGATCTGCCTAAATGGAGCGCGCAAGCAACTTGATGAGAAGACCGCCCCGCTAGCCGGGCTGGTTGCCGTATTCATTTTCGCA
>CAJBZP010000030.1 GCA_903960135.1 uncultured Actinomycetes bacterium
AGCGGAACTATCCTGAATATGGTCGCGATCCTTATTGGATCCGGCCTTGGCGTCTTGATCGGCCACCGCCTGCCGCAGCGCACCCGCGACACCGTCACCGATGCCTTAGGGCTGGTGACGTTGGTAATTGGGGCCTTGAGCATCGTTGCCTTGACGAGCGAGGCATTCGCTGACTCCGTGGGCGCAGCCGCTCCGTTGCTGATTGTGCTTGGCGCTCTGGTCATCGGCGGAATTATCGGATCGCTATTGCAAATTGAACTTCGGCTCGAGCAAGTGGGTGGTTGGCTCCAGCGCAAGTTGAGCCGAAAGGGCGAAAGTGAATCAGCGGATAAACGGGGGCGGTTCGTTGAAGGCTTCGTAGATGCCTCGCTTGTATTTTGTATCGGCCCACTGGCAATACTAGGTGCGCTCAACGACGGTCTTGGTTTAGGTATCGAGCAGTTGGCATTAAAGTCAACCCTTGACGGATTCGCGTCCCTCGCCTTTGCCGCCTCCTTGGGCTGGGGTGTTGCGCTCTCCGCGCTGTCCGTTGGCATCGTGCAGGGTGCCTTCACGATCCTCGGCGCCCTCGTCGGGTCGGTGCTGTCGGCTGCATTGATTGATGCGATCACGGCGACCGGTGGCGTGCTGCTTCTCGGCGTGGGTCTGCGCCTGTTGAAAATCAAGTCGGTGCCGGTTGGCGACATGCTGCCCGCACTGATCGTGGCGCCGTTGTTGGCGGCTGCCGTCGCATTGTTCATGGGTACGTAAGCAGGTGCGGCAGGTGGCCATCTTGCTGAAAGGCTATGCGGCTGCCTGCCATCTCGTGCCGACCCTGTCGGTGACCGTCATGGTCAGTTTGCTGGCTTGGCGAACCGGGTGGTCTGGTTGGCATCTGCTGCTACTAGTAGTTGCCGTCTTGAGCGGGCAACTGTCGGTTGGGTGGAGTAATGACGCCATAGATGCGCCCATCGATATAGCAGCGGGCCGCACCGCGAAACCAATTGTTGCCGGGGTGTTGTCGGTTCGTGGGCTGTGGGTGGCAGCGGTTGCCGCACTCATCACGACGGTGGTTGCCTCTTTCGTGGCCGCCGGGCTGCTGGGCGGGGCGATTCAGGTAATTGCTGTTGCCAGCGCTTGGCTCTACAACCTGCGGTTGTCGCGCACCACCTGGTCGTGGTTGCCATACGCGGTTTCCTTCGCGTGCGTGACCCCGTTCATCACCTTCGGGTTGGCACCACCCATGACCCCAGCCCTGTGGGCTATCGCGGTATTCGTCAGTACCGGGGTTGCGGCCCACCTCGCTAACGCCCTGCCGGATCTGGCCACCGACCAAGAGCGCGGTCTCGGTGGATTAGTGACCCGCTTAGGTGAAGTCCGAGCTAAAAGGTTGGCGCTGCTGCTGCTCGCGCTTAGCGCATTCATCCTGCTGGTCCAATTAGCCCAGTTCAACGCTGTCGCCGCGTACCTAATTCCACTTGCAACTGGCGTTGTTCTGATTTTGGCAATCCGCCCCACCAAGCGTCCGATTTTCTTCCTGGCGGTTCAGGCCCTTGCCGCCTTTGAGGTACTGGTTATTTTGGTGACGGGGATCCCGATCACGTCATAGCGCGGGGCTAGTGGTTGCGTTGTGCCGCAAACCGCGCCAGAGCATCTGGGTGGCGACGGCGGCAAGAAGCAGCGCGAAACCGATTTGCAGCACCGATCCCGAGACTCGAAATGCGAGGAGTGCGCCGACCAAAGCGCCGGCAACAGCACCAGCGCCGAGCCGAAGTCCCATCGGCCAATTGGTCAGGCCGCTGCGCGATAGACGCGTGGCACCAAGAAGCGCTGTTGGGATCATGACCAAGAG
>CAJBZP010000031.1 GCA_903960135.1 uncultured Actinomycetes bacterium
ACATCTTGGGGCAGTCCAAGAAATGCCGGCCCGCACTCCCCCGGATCAAGCAGCATTGACACCAGTTGCGGCAGCGTCGTGGTGAGCTGGGCCGGGTGCGTGATGCGATCCCAGTAGCGCACGACCGGACGAAACGCATCATTTACGGTGGTAGATGGTGCGCCGAAGTGCTCAACTTGCTGCAGAACCGGATCCGGGAGGCGCGAAGTAAAGGTGTCGCCGGCGATGATGAGCATCGGCAGTCGGTTGGCCAGGCCCACAGCCGCCGCGGTGACTAAATTCGTGGCCCCCGGGCCAATAGAGGAGGTGCACACCATTACCTGTTGGCGGCGCATTGCCTTGGCGAATGCCGCGGCAGCAAGGCCCATGCCCTCCTCGCTCTGCCCGCGCCAAACCGGTAGCTCAGCGCGGTGCATCTCCAGGCTATGGCCCAGGCTCGTGACATTTCCGTGCCCGAAGATTGCGAACACGCCAGGAAATAGCGGTTCTTCGTGGCCTTCGATCACAATGCGCTGCGCTATCAGGTAGCGCACGATCGCCTCGGATGTGGTGACCCGCAAAGCCCCGTTATTCGATTTCATCACAGCCCCACCTTCAGATCGTGGACCGTCTCCCAAGATCGCGATTCCCAGGAATCAATCAACGCTTGCTGAACACTGACCACATCGACAGCTTCAGCGAAGCCGGGTTGAAACCCTGAACCCGTCGCCAGCGACTGCATGAATGCGAAATCCTCGATGGCGATTAGATCCTCAAAACCAATGCTATTTGCTTGGCCGGGCGCAAAGGCCCCGTGGAATGGAAAACGATCACCGCCAAAAATGGTGGTGTAACCGGTGTTGAGGTCGGCATCCTTGCGGTAGTACTTAAGTTCATTGATCTGCTCGAGGTTCCACGAAAGCGCGCCCTTCGTGCCGTAGACCTCGAAGGCATTTTGGCTTTCTGGGCCAACAACAGTGCGACTAACCTCGAAGGTTCCGGTCGCACCATTTACAAACCGGCACAGCATTGAGGCAAAATCCTCATTTTCGACCGCGCCCGTTGCGTCACCTGGCGCGCCGCGACCGTAGTGACTCGCGACGCCCGTCGGAAGCGGACGATTCGGGATCGTGGTGTTGCGCATTCCGACTACCTCGCTGATACCACCCGCCAAGTACTGAGCCATCGCCACGGAGTGACTCAAGATGTCGCTGGACACTCCGTATCCGGCTTCGTCCATTTTGAACCGCCAGGTCAACAGGCCAAGTTCATCACTGCCGTACATTGACAGGAATCGGCCACGGTAGTGCGTGATCTCACCAAGGGCCCCGCTGCTGATTAGTTCACGGGCGTGGATGACAAGTGGCGACCAGAGATAGTTATAACCAACCCCGGTGGCAACACCCGCCGCTTTCGCATGTGCGTAAGCCTGCACCGTCTGCGCCGGTTTACCACCAATCGGTTTCTCACTGAAAACCGCTTTGCCCGCGGCCGTAGCCGCCTCAATCATGGGCAGATGCAGCATATTCGGGGCGGTGACCCAAACCGCGTCGACATCATCGGCGGCAACCGCAACCTGCCAATCAGGAGTCGAGCGCTCGAAACCAAAATCTGCCGTAGCCCGGGCCCGGCGGCCGGCGTCGGTGTCGGCGCAAACTACCAATCGCGGATTGCAATCTCGCTCGGGAAATAGCGAGGGGATCCGCAGGGCCGACCGGCTGTGAGCCTGCCCCATCCAGCCAAGGCCGAGTACCGCGATCCGGATGTCTTTCACTGCTGCACCCTCCCGGTCGATGAAGTGACCGGGCAGCGCGGGTCCTGCGCCTGCGACTCCCAATCCGCCCTAATCCAATGATGTTGAGGGTCATCACAAAAACTCATACTTCGCTCGGGCGCCGGGCCAGCCAGCACGTTAAGGAAATACATTGGGTACTCCGGGGGCGCAATTGTTGGACCGTGGTACCCCTGTGGGACTAGGTAGACATCACCGTCGTAAATGGTGACCGTTTCATCAACCTGACCATCGACGGTATAGACATGAAAAAAGCCCTGGCCGGATGAGTTCCCGTGCGCACTTTCTCCCTTGCCAATTCGAAAGTAATAGATCTCTTCGTTATTGGTCGGGCAGTCGGTGATTCCGTCATGGCGATGGGGCGGCCACGAGGACCAGTTGCCACCGGGCGTAATGACCTCACACACGTTGATCTTGTCGGCCGCCGTAAACGAACCCGGAGTTGCAATATTGGTCACCTGGCGGGTAGCACGACCAGCACCGCGAACCTCGACAACCACCTCACTCGCGCTGGTATAGCAAGCCGGGTGCACGTTCGTCGCACGAGCGGTGCAAAGTGCAACTTCACCTATGCCACCAGATACCGAAAGCTTTGACCCCAGCGGTACATAAAGCCAATCACTTACGGCATCGAACACCCCTTTGCGCCCGGTCATCGGGTAGGTGACGTCGTCAATCACTACCACTAAGTCACTTGCCGAAAGCGGCACGAGCACCCCTTCGATACCGTCCAGCAACCTCGTGAACGGCAGGAGCGGATTTACCTCGAATACCTCGATCCCGCTGTAAGTCCAGCCCGCCGCCTGCGGATCGATGCTGACCTGGGTTGTCGGGGTGGCAAGGGACCCTGCTGGCCGGTACCAACTCATCGCGACACCCCGTGCACCAAGTTCGCCGCACGAGCGGTTGCCTCCTCAACGCTTAGGACACTGGGGTAGAGCAAAGCCCGACCCGGTACCAGTCCGACAACATTTGGCACCGCGAGTGCCGTTTCCCAACGCGCGAAGACCTGCTCCCAGTTCGCGCCCGGGTCACCGCCCAACAGCAAAATCGGGCAACTGGTGGCCGCCGCAACCCGCTCAGGATGCTCTGTAGCAGGTATTTTCAGCCAAGTAAACGCCGAACTTGCACCCAGACCCGAGGCGATGGCCACCACCTTGATCAATTTCTCCTCGGACGGGTCCAGGTAGGCGGCACCGTGCTCATCCTTTAGGTAAGGGAGCGGCTCGATCAAGGACATGAGACCCAAATCGGCTAAGTCGGTAGTAATACGGGCCACGAGTTCAAGAGTTGGGGGTATGCCGGGGTCGGTGTCCTCAATGCGCAACAGGGTCTTGCCACCGTCGAGCCCCATTGCTGCGATATGTGAGACGTCATAGGCGGTCTGCCGGTCATCGAGTTCCCACTTGGTGCCGATGACGCCACCGCGGTTCATGGTGCCGATCGCCAGCTTGCCCTCGAGCGCGCCCAAGAAAGCAAGTTCCTCAAGAATATCGGCGCTCGCGAGCACCCCGTCGACGCCGGAGACCGTCAGTCCGCGCATGAGTCGATCAAGGAGAGTAAACCGATCTGCCACCGCAAGTTTGTCACCGCCGGCGGCGAGCATGCCGCGCGCTGTGTGATCTGCCGCGAGCAGCATGAGCCGCCCATCCGGCCCGGCTATCGGCCTTCTGGCACGCCCGCTCAGGGCCCGCTGCAGAGCCCGTGGCTCGCGGACTCGGGTCCGGACCAACTCCAGATATGCTGACTGCATTAGTTCACTCACGCGGGCGATCCCTTTCGGTGCACTGAGATGAAGTCACTAAGCGCCTGCAGTTCGGGCATCGCGTCAGCGCACATCAATCGCGATGCCACATAAGCACCTGCACCATTCGCAAGTTCACCGATGTCCGTCAAGGACAAATCAGCCTTGAGCCCATAGACCAAGGCACCGCCGAAGGCATCTCCGGCTCCCAGCCCGCACACCAATTGGATCTGCAACGGCTTAACTCGAACCCGCTCTGCCGCGGTTGCGAGTAGCACCCCATCAGCGCCCATTTTGATGCAGGCCAATGTGACACCACGGCTCAAAAGGTTATCGGCGATGGCCTCGGGATCACGTATCCCAATTGCCATATCGCATTCAGCAATATTGCCGACCACTACCGTTGACAACTCAATTGCCCGCTGGGCGGCCATCCGTGCAGCCGCAGTATCAGCCCAAAGACTCGGCCGGTAATCCAGATCAATGAAAGTGTGCATCTTTCGCTCACGCAGCTCGAGCCAGTCAAAACAAGAACTGGCGGTGGCCCCCGTGGCTAGCGCACCGGCGCTAATCCATAACGCTCCGGCCTGCGAAATGTCAGTTGACGGAACAGCAGTGGTATCGATGGTGGTATCGGGCGCCGCGGCGCCGCGGTAGAAGATAATTGTTGGGTCGCCCGGTGAATCCAATGCAGCCAGAACGACCGGGGTCTGGCCCTTGGGCTCAACTCCCACGAATGAAGTATCGACGCCAAAACTACGAAGCTTCGCCAGCACATAGGGTGCAAGTGGATCCCCACCGACTTTGGTTACCAAGCCGGCTGTTAGGCCAAGTCGCGCCGCGGCAACAGCCACATTCGTCGGACTTCCCCCGATGGACTTACGAAAGGTTTGTGGGTCGGTGAAGCTTTGATTTGCCTCCTGGGCGTAAAGATCAACACTAATTCGACCTACGGTGATCAGATCCAGTGACATGTCGGGCTTACCTTTGATCTACCCGCGGAGCGACCACATCACGAAGAAAGGCCAAGGATTGCGCCACGGCCGTAATCGGCCCAGCACCAAGTTCCGGCACCGCACCCGTGATCGCGGTGTCCTGCTCAATGACATACCAGCCGCGGTAGCCCGCCAACTCCAAAGTCTCGATAATTTCCAGGATCTGGACATCTCCTTGGCCAAGCGGGGTGAAGAGCCCACTTTGCACACCGGCCATGATCGTCATCTCGTGACTTAGTACGGGAGCGGCCATCGACATGTTTACGTCTTTTAGGTGCACATGACCAACACGATCAGCCGACTCTCGAGCGAATGCAACTGGATCAACTCCGCCGATCGCAAGGTGTCCGGTATCAAGGCACCATTTGACATCGCAGTTATCTAGCACCCTTCGAACATCACTCGCAGTCTCAACAAGGGTCTGGACGTGGGGGTGCAATACCTGTTGAAGACCGTACTCACCGCAAATCTCGTCGATGACGCCGAACATCTCAATCATGTGTTGAGTCTCGTCGGCGTCAAGGGCACGCGGCACCGACCAGGCATCATCCATGACAACCGCTGAGATGAACTCGGTGGCCCCAGCGCGCTCAAACAGGGCGGCGGTGGCCCGAGCCGTGGCAATGGTGGCGTCCCGCAGTCGCCGATCATGCAAGACCAGCGGTGTGAACCCACCGATCAGCGTCATGTCGAACTCTGCGAGCTCAGCTTTAACGGCCTCCGGTGTCGCGGGCAAGAAGCCGGGGGCACCTAGTTCGGTGGCTGGCAGCTGCAAGTTGGCCATCTCCCCCAAGACCCGATCCGTAGGAAGCATGGCGCCCCAGCCCGGGACCTCGCAGATCCCCCAGGAGATCGGCGCGGAAGCCACTCGCGACATTAGGTCCGACATGAATTTCCCCCAAATTGGAACGGTCCAATTAAGCGTGCCACACTATATAGTCCGACGCAAAAAGTAGCCAGAGGGGCAGCAGATGACTACCACGGGACACCTTGGCACCGGACAACTTGGCACCGGACAACTTGGCATTGCGGTTGCCGGTGTCGGGCGAATTGGCCGAATGCATGCCCGAATCATCGCCAATCAGGTGCCGGATGCCTACCTCGCGGCGATCTACGACATCTC
>CAJBZP010000032.1 GCA_903960135.1 uncultured Actinomycetes bacterium
GACAGGCGAAGTGGACCGAAAGTGAATTGGTTAACGGTGCCAAATGCGGTTTGCATGGCGAACCAGATTCCCAGGTTGAGTATCACGCCGACGACGGCCGCGCTAACCGCTGTCAAGGCGTGGGCGATCGACCTGTTATGCCGTAGGCGTTCGACATAAGGTGCGCCGAGGAAGATGAAAAGAAAGCAAGGTACGAAGGTGACCCAGACGGCGAGAATTGCGCCGAATGTGCCGGCGACAAGTGGTGGCAGGTTTCCGGGGGAGTTGTAGGCGGCCAGGAAGCCGACGAATTGCACGACCATGATCAGCGGCCCTGGGGTGGTCTCGGCCAGGCCGAGGCCGGTGATCATCTCCTTTGACGTGACCCATCCGTACCTGGTCACGGCTTCTTGGGTGATGTATCCGAGCACGGCATAGGCGCCGCCGAAAGTGACCAGCGCACTCTTGGAGAAAAGTATTGCTTCTTGGGTGAAGATGTTCTCTGAGCCGAGGGCAATAAACAGTGCGGCAATTGGCACCAGCCAGAGCACGGCGCAGGCAGCGGCGGCCCGAAGCGCAGACCGGGCGGCGGACGCGGTGACACCCTCGTCATCGGCGAGCAGGGCAGGGCGCTGATCGACGTTTCGGTCGCTGCGGAGTCCACCCAGAGCGAACCAGTTGGGACGGGTTCGTCCGAACAGCCAACCAGCTAGGGCGGCGCCAACGACTAGATAGGGAAACGGGACGCCTAGGACCGCGATCGCGAAGAAGGAGGTGGCTGCGGTGACCTGAAGGGCGCGCGTGCGAAGGGTCCGCTTCCCGATTCTGATAACCGCCTCGAGGACTATCACGACCACCGCGGCCTGCAGGCCGAACAAGAGGCCCGCAACCCAGGCAATGTCGCCGAAGATTGCGTAGGCGGCGGCGAGGAAGAGCATCGCGAAAAAGCCAGGGATGACAAAAAGTGAGCCGGCGATAACCCCGCCACGAGTACCGTGCATCAGCCAGCCCAGATAGGTGGCCAGTTGCTGGGCCTCGGGGCCCGGCAAGATCATGCAGAAGTTCAGGGCATGCAGGAACCGCTGCTCGCTGAACCACCGGCGTCGCTCGACAAGCTCTCGGTGCATGACGGCTATTTGACCGGCGGGTCCGCCGAAACTGTTGAGTCCGATGTAGGCCCACACTCTGGTTGCCGCCCGCATGGATATGCCATGCCCAATTGGGAACTCATCGCCACTCGGTGCGGCCGCCATAACGAGAAGGTAGCCCACCACCGATTCGCTGGTTCCCCTAGTTTTGATCCAAAGCCACTTGGCCGCCATCGGGCGGGTTAGGGTGTGGGCATGCGTAAACAACTGGTCGCTTTAGTGCTTGGGCTCTGTCTCACGGCCCCGCTGGCCCCGGCAGTCCAGGCCGCAGCGCCGCCGGTGGCGCCCGCTGCCACCCCCGCTGGTGCACCAGGTTCAACAACGCGCGCGGTGGCCAGCGCTACGACGGCGGCCACCGGCACGCCGGCCGCGATCTTGGCGACGATTCCCGCGGTTTCACCACTTCGTGTCGGCTTCAAGCCGGGGCTGTTTCCGTCCTTGACTTCTAAGACCAAGGACAAGCGCGGGTGCACCCTGCGCAACCAGATGCTAATCAAACTTGCCACTAAGAAGCCGCGGGTCGGGGCTGGGTGCAAACTCAGCGGTGGCACTTGGTCACTTGATTTCGGGGCCAGCACTACCAATCAAGCGGCTAAGGTCAAACTCGGGAAGCTCCTTCCCGACCTTTATGTTTATGGGCAGGGTGCATACCTCTGGACGCCGGCTCAGCGCGCGGCATACACGACCTCGGTGGTCACCGTCGGAACAAGTAAGAAGGCGAGATCGAAGCCCGCAACAATTGGTTCACTACGGCGCTACGATCGGATCTCAAACGTTCAATCCATGTCGCGCCTCGGCTTGATCGCGAATGTCAACATCAGTCGGATCATCTCAAACCCCGACCTGAACGCCGTCGAACTTGATGCCCTGAAGCGGAAGTACCCGACTTTCTTCGATTCGTGGACGGTTGCCACCTTATTGAATGCCAAATCGTGGGGGCTGAGTTTGTCGCCAGCGGTATTCGCAAACTTTCAAGTCACAATTTCGTCCTGCGCGAGCGAGCCATCACCGGTACAGGCAATCTGTTCGAATAGCTACTCCGTCCCGAATGAGGCAGCCCAGTATGACGTGGTCGCTGTTCCGCAAATTGCATCTGAAGTTGCAGTAGCCAGCCCAACGATTCTAACTTCATATAGCGCGCCAACTAGTCCGGCCGTGGGTCGTGATTTATTCGGTATCCACGCACCGGCCGATTGGTTCAGCGATGTGGCCAGCGGCACCGAAGGGCCAACCGATCCGGCCACCATCCCGAGTGTGCCCGTTGGCTATGTGCGCCTGTGGGATACCGAAACCAAGTGGCGTGATCTTGAGCCCACTAAGGGCACTTTCGTCTGGCGCAAACTTCAAAAGCAGATCGAGACGGCGCAAGTATTGAACGCCAAAGTGATGATGGTGCTTGGCGGTACCCCGGCCTGGGCCGGCGGCGGGGGTGTCACCGACAACCCGACGAACATCGCTGACTGGCGTAGTTATGTGCGCGAAGTCTCGTGCAAGTACGGACCTTCGATCACCGCGTATGAAGTATGGAACGAGGCGAATCTACCCACGTTCTATGGCGGCACCCCGGCACAGATGGCCGATCTCACCCTTGCCGCATTCGAGGAGATACGTAAGTGCAACCCGAGTGCACTCGTGGTAGCAGCCAACACCACCTCGCGGGCGACCGGGTCTTTCGGGACTTTCTTCCCGGAGTATCTAGCTGAACTAAAGAAGCGAAATTGGCCAGCCGATGCCTATTCAGTGCACTCGTACCCGACCGCCTCGGGTGGGGCTGATGATCGCATCAAGGGTATTGGTCAGTTCCGCACGATGCTGGCACTTGCGGGAGCACCCTTTACTACGGTCTTTGACTCAGAAGTGAATTATGGTCTGGCTGGCCTCGGTGAAGGCAAGGTCGATCTTTGGGGTGAAAGGTCAATGGCCCTCATTTCGCGAACCTACATTGATTCGGTGCGATATGGCTTTGGGTCAACGTTCTGGTACGCATGGACCAAGGCGCCCGACGGCGTATTCGGCATTCAGCTAACCCCGAGCGCCGTTGAGGAACAGCAGGCTTGGCGTGCCACCTACGATTGGCTCATCGGTGCGCAGTTGCAGAAATGCGCTTCACCGCAAGCTGAACTAGTTGTGTGCCAGTTCTCAAGGGGTGCCGACAACTTCTCCCTGGTTTGGTACGGCGACGTCAGCAGCCCCAAAGACTTGACCTCAGGATCCGGATACTTCGGTGCACTAGGTTCGATCTGCCAAACCCTGCGGGGTGCTGACTGCGCCGGCATCTTGTCGGGGACTGCTCGCCTTAGCTACAGTCCGGTTCGCATATCTGGCCCACCGACTGCAGCGGCGAGTGTGCCCGCGAAAATAACGATTACACCCAACGCTTTGCTCTTGGGCGCTGATGCAACTAGTCCACTGACAATCACCGTGCTCGATGCCAACGATAAGCCGATCTTCGATCAAGAAGTTCGGGTCTCGGCGACCGGCACCGCGCGCTTCGTCGGTGGCAATACCATCACGAATGGCCGTACCAACTCGGCCGGCCAATTGGTCGTCAACGTAACCGTGGTTGGTGTAGGCAGCGGGTCCATTGTCGCAATTCCAGATACGGGACAAGCGGGCTTAAAGGCTACGGCGGCGGTAAGCAGTGAGGGTGTCGCCCAACGCGCTATCGTAATCGAGGGTGAGCGAGTGGGGCGTGACCTGCTGGTTCAGGGCTCCACTGTCGGATTTACCGAAGGTTCCATTGTGAAGGCGTGGGTGAGGTTCCCGGGGCAAACCGAGTACTTCGAGGGCTCCGTGTCAGTCGTTGTTGACTCCTCGGGCAATTTCACCTGGCGCCGAAAGACTGCCCGAAAGATGTATATCTACTTCAGGTCCGTGGATGGGACGGTTATGTCAAACAGAATTATCCTGCTGGCGGATATTGTCTAGCCTAGGACAGCGCGCAGGTTCCGTGGGCTCAGCAAGTCAATGAGGCCCCTTGGGCCAAGGTCAGTCCATGCGTACCAAGCTAGGTAGGTGACCCCGGCTCGATGGGCGGCGGTTTTTGTTGCTAAGAGATCACGAACCTGCTGTTTTGCCGACTGTCCATGGTCCGGCAGCCCGACTTCGGTTAGCCAAATCGGTTTGGGCGCACCTGCAATAACCCTTGCTAGGTCACTAGCCGCGGCCCCTGGTGCCGGATACCAGTGCAAGCTCCAAGCATCAATGGCAGTGGTGCTCACCGCGAGTTCGTGCCAAAGTGGAATAGCTCGACGCAACTGTTTGCTCTGGGTGAATAGAAATGGTGGGCCGACAACAGTAGCTAGCGGATCAGTTGCCTTTATACATTCCGCGGCGCTCACCACCAGCTGGATAAGTTCGGCGTTTGTACCTCGCCAAAACATCTCAAGGTTCGGCTCGTTACCGATCTGGTAGGCATCGATCTGTCCTCGATAACGATCAGCAACGGTGTGAACATAGTCAACCCAGTCGGTCAAATCGCTCGGGGGCGCAGCCGAGCCGGGTCCGAGCCAAGGCGCATCGGTCAGTGCGGTGTCTTGAGCTGACCACCGCGGGGTACCCCATAAGACCAAAGTGACATGGTCAACCCCATTCGCTCGGGCCTTGGCCAGGTGCGCGTCAAGTTGTGCAAAGTCCCACTGATCTTGCGCCGGCTCAAGGTTGAGCCAGGCAGTACGGGTGTCCCAGAGGCGGACCGCTTGAACTGGGGGCGATGGCCATTCGCCGGGATGCTCCGCGGTGCTGCCGTTGGCTTCGGTGCGAAGACCCCCGACGGCCCACGGAATATGCAATGCGGTCCGCATGGGCGCCGGGTCGTCACGTTCAACCGCCATTGCCGCGCCGCAAATCGGCCAACTTAACGACATGGTGATGCTGGCGAAAGTCACCAACTTCGCTAGTCTCAGTGCCGGCATGAGACTTCACGTTAGGAAGTTGGATCGTCAAAGCCGAGCTGATTGTGAACTCGCAACGTACTTAGGAGGTCGGCCTTGATTCGCGATTACGTCACTATGCGTGATGGTGTTTGTCTATCGGTCACTCTTTTCTTACCTGCGAAACAGCCCGCACCTTGCATTCTTGAAGCTCTGCCATATCGCAAGGACGACATGACTTCAGGCTGGCGCCCTGAATACGAGCGCTTCGCCAGCGAATTTGGTTATGCCGTGGCGCGGGTCGACGTAAGGGGCACTGGCAGTAGCGGCGGATTTGCCACTGATGAATACCCGATCGCGGAGCAAAGCGATTTAGCCGAGGTAATCACTTGGTTGGCCACGCAGCCTTGGTGCACCGGCAATATTGGAATGTTCGGCACTTCCTATGGTGGCTTCAATTCCTTCCAGTTGGCTTGCGAACGGCCGGCGCACCTGAAGGCCATCGTGCCTATCTACGCAACCGATGATCGATTCACCGACGATGTGCACCAGATGGGCGGTGCGCGCAAGTGGCTAGACATTGTCGACTACTGCCACTACATGGCTCCGATGAATCTGCTGCCGCCGGTGCCCGAGATCTGGGGCGAGTCCTGGCGCGAGGAGTGGGTGTACCGGATTGAATCAAATGAGCCGTGGCTTTTTACCTGGCTCTCGCACCCAGGCGATGATGCTTATTGGCGACACGGTTCTGTCCGCCCAGATTATGACCGCATTGACATTCCAACGATGATCATCGCGGGCTGGGCTGACGGCTACCGCAATACGTCCTTTCGTACTGTTGCTGCCATCGGTGCACCTACCCGACTGCTGGCTGGCCCGTGGGCGCATGCTGCGCCCACCTCAAGTGCTCCGGGCCCGCGGATCGATCACGTCGTCGAGATCGCGGCGTTCTTCGACGAGCACTTGCGCGAAGGCTCGACTACCTGGCAGCTACCGCATACTTGGTACTGCCGTTTTTCGCATGCACCTGATCCGGTTCTCGATACGGTGCCGGGGCAGTGGCGCTCTGATAATTGGCCGTCTGCTCGCTCAAGTGAACTCGCAATCCCATTATCCGACCAGCCAACTTATGTGGTCCGCCCAGATGTCGGAATCGCCGCTTGGATTTCCTGCGCGGGCCACCTGCCTTATGGCCAGCCCGATGATCAGCGCTTCGATGACGCTGCGTCACTTACCTGGGATATCCCGATTACCACGCCACTAGAGATCGCAGGTAACGCACACCTGCGTGCCGATGTCACCGCCACCTGCCCGCATCCGATCCTGGCGGTCCGCCTGTGTGATGTCGCACCCGATGGCACATCGACTCTGGTAACCCGCGGCACACTCCTGATTGGCCCAAGCGGGGTAGTAGATGTGGAACTTGAGGCGACCGCGTGGCAGTGGCAGACCGGTCGCACCCTTCGGGTAAGTGTGGCCGGAGCCGATTGGCCCAATGTGGTTGCGCCGGCGGGCCCCGGGACCTTAACCCTTCGCGCGGCCACTCTCACCCTGCCAATCTATGACTGCGACCCGAGCCTTCCGGTGCCCGAGTTTCAGCCGGGGGCCCCCTCGTCAAGTGAGGATCATGCGGGTGTCACCTGGCGCATCGAGCAAGATGTCGTGAGCCACCGCACGCGGTGCGTGGTGGGCTCCCGATCGGATTACGAAACCCCATTTGGTTCGGCAAGTGAGCGTTATGACGGGTGGGTAAGTGTTGACACCCGGACCTTCGAGCAGCGTGCTCATTCCGACGTGGAGTTCACCCTGCGCTTTTCGGAGGTGACAGCGACCGTACGATCCGTGATGGACATTGTGACGACCGGGGATACCTACGAGGTCGCGGTGGCTATCACCGTGCACGATGGATCCGAGCTAGTAGCAGAACCCCGGTGGCAGCGGTCCTTTCCGCGGGCCTAGCGGGCATACTTGACCCATGGAAGCCGCCCTCCCGCGTGAGTATTACGTGGACCCGGAGACCTTTTCGCGCGAGCGCGAAATGCTGCGTGGGCAGTGGACCTGCATCGGCCGCCTTGATGAGCTAGGTCTGACGGATGTTGGGCGCGCGGCAGTGATTGATTACTACGGTGAGTCGATCATTGTCACCAATGACGGCAACTTGCACGCCCACGCCAATGTGTGCCGCCATCGTGGGTCGCAACTATTGCCGGCTGACACATCACCTTGTGAGCTGAAGGCACTGCGGTGCCCGTATCACTCTTGGACATACGGCCTCGATGGCTCCCTCCTGCATGCACCGCACACCGAGGGCATCAATCCGGCCGACTTTTCCTTGACGCCGCTGGCGGTTGCGCAATGGGGCGGTTGGCTTTGGCTCGCCGAAACCCCAAGGGAGCCACTACTAGTGCAACTCGGTGAAGCCCCCGAGCGGATAAAGCGTTATCCGTTAGCCGAGCTAGTTGTGGGCCTGCGCTTTACCTATGACGTTCAGGCCAATTGGAAAGTAATCGCCGAGAATTACAACGAGTGCTACCACTGCGGGCCGGTGCATCCTGAACTCTGCCGGCTCGTGCCCGCCTTTGGCGGTGGTGGTAGTAACATCCCGTGGGAAAATGGTGTCCCGCATCGCGAAGGTGCTTGGACTTTCACGATGACCGGAACAACCGATCGCGCACCCTTCCCAGATCTTGACGAGCATGAGCGGGTCAAGCACAAGGGCGAGTTGATCTACCCAAACCTAATGTTGAGCCTGTCGGCCGAGCACGCCGCTTCTTACCTTCTGGTGCCACTTACGGCCAATAGCACCCGCGTGGTCTGCGAACTGCTCTTTGCCCCCGATGAGGCCGCGAAGTCAACCTTTAACCCGGCCGATGCCGGCGACCTTTGGGATCTGGTCAATTTGCAGGATTGGGCCATCTGCGAGGCGGTCCAGCGCGGCATGGAATCCCGCTATTTCCGCGGGGGTTGGTATGCCCCCATGGAAGACAATTCATTGGATATTAGAAGGTGGTTGCGGGCGCGCCTAGTGGACTGATAGAACAGGGGGCTACCTTGCCAACTTGAGTTCTAGCCAACTGGAGTAAATGTGTCGCGGATACGCCTTGTTATTGCCGGCCTTGTCATCGCCCTAGTTGGCTTACCACTAGCTGCGTCACCGGCCTCGGCGGCGGACGAACCGGTAGTCCTAACAATCGGTATCGGCGAGGACCTCGACTCCGCAAACCCCTTCACGGGGCTGTCCTCCCTCGCCTACGAACTATTCACACTCCAGTACCCGACCCTGACGCAGTACGCGGCGGATGATTTCTCGATCGTCCCCGGCCTCGCCGAATCATGGGAGGAGTCTGCAGACAAGAAGTTCTGGACCTACAAGCTGCGCCCAGGCATGAAGTGGAGCGATGGCGAACCGGTGACCGCAGAAGATGTTGCCTATACCTTCAATCGCATCATCGATGGCAAGTATGAGAAGACCAATTTTGGCTCATATGTCACCAGTATGGTGCGCGCTGAAGTGGTTGATGAGCTAACAGTACGAATCGAAATTTCCAAGCCGAACCCGGTGATGGACCACCTTTTTGTCTTCATCCTGCCAAAGCACATCTGGGAGTCGATTGATGGTAAGGAGGTGCGCAAGTACACGAACCTCGGCACTCCGGAGTCACCCACGGTCGGCTCGGGCCCTTATGTAATGGTCGAGCATCGGCCCGGGCAATTCACCAGGCTGCAAGCCAATCCGAATTGGTACGGCGGCGTGCGCCCGGTTGATGAGATTATCTTCAAGGTCTTCAACAACCCCGATGCATTGGGCCAAGCGCTTAAATCCGGGGAGATCGACCTAGCCCACGGCTTGGATCTCGGTGTCTACGAATCCCTGCAAGGGATCCCGGAAATTACCACCGTCTCATCAACCCCGGCGAGCTTCAGCGAGGTCGCATTCAATACCGGCGCTGCCCTTGCCGATGGCACGCCGATTGGCGATGGCAATGAGCTGCTCAAGAACAAGGCGGTACGCCAGGCATTGAGTTGGGCAATCGACAAGCAGGCCATTGTCGACAAAGTGCTAGGTGGCCAAGGCCTGCCGGGGACGACGATAATCCCCCCGCTTTATCCGCAGTGGCATCTGGACCCGGCGAATCCATTCGGATACGACCCGGCGAAGGCCGGGCAGTTGCTTGACGCGGCTGGGTTTCCGGTAGGCGATGACGGCGTCCGCGCTGACGCGGATGGCAATAGATTGAGTTTCCGCCTGCTCTACCGTACCGAGTCCGAAGATTCGAGTTCACAAAAGTCTTCGGAGTTCGTGCAGGCGTACTTCAAGGACATAGGCGTTGAAGTGAAACTCAAGGGTGTTACCGAAGATGCTCTCTACGAGATTGCTGGTCAGGGTAACTTCGACATGTTTGAGTGGGGCTGGGGTGTTGAACCCGATCCCAACTACATGCTCTCCACCTTTACCTGCGGTAATCGATCCTATGAGGATGGTGGGTCAATTTACGCGAACCTGTCGGACTCCTTCTACTGCAATGCGGAGTACGACAAGCTCTTCGACGAGCAGTCCCAAGAGACCGACTTCGCCAAGCGCCAGGAGATTGTGAAGCGCATGGAGCAAATGTTGTATGACGATGCGGTCTACATGATCACCTACTACGCAAATGGGCTTGAGGCCTTCCGTAATGATCGGTTCACCGGGTGGGTGAAGCAACCAAAAGACAATGGCACTTTGATCTATCAGTGGGGTACTTGGTCCTACTTTGACGTGGCACCGGTCTCGGCTGCAGGGGCCGCGGAATCAGCCGCAGCAAGTGCTGAGCCGGGAGCAAGCGCTGCGCCAACTGCTGCCGGCGACGCAAGTGCCGCAGCCCAGCCAGCGGCTGCAGCTGGCGGGATCAGTAGCGGCCTGATAATCGGATTGCTCGTAGCTGTCCTGGTAATCGTCATACTCGTGGTGCTGTTGCTGCGCATGCGGCGCTCCGCGACCAACGAGGATCGCGAATAACTAATGGGGCAGTTCGTCGAGGGCCGCTCCGCACGAATTCACTACAAGCAGGTTGGCGACGGGCCTGACATTGTTTGGGTTTCGGGCGCCGGCGGCACGATCGGTTCCTGGGATGCATACCAGGTGCCGTATTTCGCGGGTGAATTTCGCAACACCACCTTTGATTGCCGCGGGGTTGGCCAGACCACCTCAGAGCAACCGCTGCCATGGACGGTGGAGGACTTCTCCGCAGATGTCATCGACCTGATCGAAGCGGCCTGCACGCCACCGGTGGCGATAATCGGGTTGTCCTTCGGTGGCGGCATCGTGCAGCAGGTCGCGATAGATAGACCGGACTTAATCGCCTGCGTAATCAGCATGGGCACCGGTGCGGTGAGTCGGGGCTGGACTTGGGATTACCAGATGGCGGAAATCGAATGGCGTCGTGCGGGCAACCGCCTTGACGGCATGATGGCGGTCATTCACTACGCCGCGATGTACTACCCGGCCCGTGTTCTGGGCGATCCGGTGCTTTGGCCGAAGCTGCGCGATGAACTTCTCGAGTACTACGAGACTGACACCGCGGAGGATTCACTGATTGCGCAATGGGAGCCGTGCGTGCTCTTCGACCAGCGTGAGCAGCTGAAGACCTGCATGGTGCCCATGCACGTAATTGCATTTGACCAGGACGTGCAGGCGGTGCCCCAAGACGGCGAAGAAGTTGCGGCACTTGCGCCCGGAGCAACGTTCCACCTCTTTGAAGGCATGGGCCACTGCTCGATCTACGGCCATACCCAAGACATCATGAATCCCTTTATTAGGGACTTAGTCCGCGGCTACTTCTAGCCGCGCATCCTCGAGCCACTGGGGTCGTAGGCGGGTTCGGTGAGGATCCGGGCAGGTTGGCGTTCGCCGATTACCGAGACTTCGACCTCGGCACCGCTTTCGATAACCTCAGTGTCGACCAAGGCGAGGGCCAGGCTGCTGCCGACATGGTGGCCGTAGGAGCCAGACGTGACGATACCGACTACTCGCTCACCCAGCCAGACCGGTTCGTCGCCGACCGCATCAGACTCCGTGGCACCGAGATCTAGTGTCACCAACTGCCTTGCGGCACCGCGAGCCCGTTCCGCCAACGCGGCCTCGCGCCCGATGAAGTCGCCCTTGTCCCAGTCGATAAAACGATCTAGGCCGGTCTCCCCGGGGGTATATGCCTGGGTGAATTCAGCTGACCAAATACCGAAGCCCTTTTCAATGCGCAAGCTATCGATTGCTCGGTCGCCGATGGGGGTGACACCGAGCCCAGCCAGCCGGCGCCAAAGTTCAGCCTGCTTGTCAGCAGGAACCGTCAATTCATAGCCGAGTTCACCGGCAAGTGACATTCGCGCAATGAGCATGTCATCGATGAGCGTGTCGTCCATCAGTCGAGCGTCCATGAATCGGAAAGTCGACATATCTTCGCCGGTCAAAGCTGCGACTACTTCACGTGACCTTGGCCCAGATACCGCGAAACCGAGCCAGGCATCGGAGAGGTTCTCGATCCGTACTCCATCGACGAGGTGCTCGGTGAACCAGCGCTGGTGCCATTCTTGGAGGTAGTAGGAGCCGATAACCCAGAAGCGATCCTCGGCCAGGCGGGTAACCGATAGGTCGCCCATCAGGGTGCCTTTTGGATGCAGCATCGGCGTTAGTCCCATGCGACCGACTGCGGGTATGCGCCCGGCTAGCAGGTTGTCGAGCCACGCGGCGGCGCCGGGACCACTGACCTGGTAGCGGGAGTAAACGCCGGTTTCATATGCGCCGACGTCATTTCGAACAGCCGCCACCTCGCGTGCGATATGCGGGAAGGCATTGTCCCGCTGCAGTGACGGCACGTGCACGAAGTCCAAAGGCCCGAAGAATTGGGGCACCTCTAGGCCCCAGGTGGCACCGAACTGGGCACCTGCAGCCTTGAGGTCCGCATAAGCCGGTGTGGTGTGCAGCGGTCGTCCGGCCGGTAATTGCTCATGCGGGTAGGTCGTCAAGAAGCGTCGAGCATAAAACTGGTAAGTAGTGGCCAGTAGGTAGTCGTCCGATGCGGCCCAATCACCGAACCTGGCCACATCCATGGCATAGACATCATCACCAGGGTCACCGTCGATGATCCAGTTCGCGATCGCTAGGCCGACCGCGGCGCCTTGCGAATACCCGGCCATGACACCTGCGGCCGCCCAATACCCGGGCAGACCGCGCACCGGACCAACAAGTGGGTTGCCGTCCGGGGTAATGGCGAATGCGCCATGAACCCAGCGTTTGATGCCCGCGCTGGCAAGGGCCGGGAAGCGTGCGAACCCGATCTCCAACTCGGTGGCAATCCGGTCGATATCTGGCGGCAACAATTTTGCGCCAAAGTCCCAGGGCGCACCCTCGGGATGCCAGTGCGCGGGATTTGATTCGTAGACACCGAGCACCGCGCCATTTTGCTCACGTTGCAGGTAAGTCCAGCCTTCAAGATCCGTGACGGCCGGCATTGCCCAATCGATAGCCATGATCTCCGGTACGTCTTCGGTGACCAGGTAGTGATGCAGGATCGGGGTGACTGGGTGGTTGATGCCAACCATGTTGCCAACCTTGCGCCCCCACATGCCGGCAGCGTTCACCACATGTTCGGTCAGGATCGGGCCCTGTTCGGTTTCTAGTTCCCAGCCGGCTCGGGTGCGCTTCATGCTGAGCACGCGGTTATGGGTGATGATCGTGGCGCCGCGTTTACGAGCGGCACCGGCATAGGCATAAACCGCGCCGTTTGGGTCGAGGTTGCCCTCGTCAGGATCAAATAGCCCGCCGGTCAAACCTGCGGGGTTGACTATTGGTACGAGGTCAACGATTTCGTCAACATCCATCAGGCGCACGCCCTCGTGACCCATCATTTCATGCCAAGCGACCTCGGCCTTGAGCCAGCGCATTCGTTCTGGGGTGCTGGCCAGTTCAATGCCGCCGGACAGCTTTAGCCCGATGTCAACGCCGCTCTCTTCGGCCACCTTTGGGTACATGGAAATTGTGTAACTTTGCAGCGCGGCGACGACGGTGTCGTTATTGATGGCGTGAAACCCGCCAGCCGCATGCCAACTGGATCCCGCGGTGAGTTCGGTGCGTTCGATGAGTGCGATGTCGGTCCAGCCCTTAAGTGCTAAGTGGTAGAGCACACTCGTACCAGTAATTCCCCCGCCTATGACAACGACGCGAAATGATTGCACTGGTTTCCTTTCAGGAGTGCCGCGCTGCGGCGTTGGGCTGGAGGTCGGACGCTATCAGGTGCCTGCTGGTGCACGCAGACAGACGACCTTGTGATTTGCCGATGGCGCGAGGATTGGCAAACTGGTCTTACTGCACTGCTCCATGACCACCGGGCACCGCGGATGGAATCGGCAGCCGCTGGGAATGCGGGACGGATCAGGTGCCTCGCCGGTCAGCACGATGGGTGCTGTTCGTGAGATATCGGGGACGACCGAGAGCAGCGCTTGGGTGTAGGGGTGCTGCGGATCGGTGAGCACCTCGGCGGTCGGCCCACTTTCCACGATCCGCCCGAGGTACATCACCGCGACGCGGTCGGCAATATTCCATGCTAGGCCCAGATCATGTGTTACCACGAGCACGGTTAGCCCAAGATCATCGCGAAGTGCGAGCAGGAGGTTTAGGATCTCACCGCGCACCGAGGCATCAAGACTCGATACGGGCTCATCGGCGATCAGGACCCTGGGGTTCAGGGCTAGGGCCCCGGCGATTACCACCCGTTGGCGCTGACCACCGGATAACTCATGCGGGAAACGCATGAAGAAGCGCTCCGGTGGCCGCAGGCCGGCGCGGGCGAGGGCATGTGCGACGAGTTCGGTCTCATCGCCCGGTACTTTTTGCACCCGCAAGCCTTCTGCTACCGCGTCATAGACAGTGTGTCGTGGATTTAGTGCACCCAGCGGGTCTTGTAAAATCAATTGCACTTGTGACCGGTACCTCTTGAGCGCTTTCGTTGAATACGAAAGTGGTTGCCCTTCGAAGGACACCGTCCCTGAAGTTGGCTTCTCTAAGCCGAGCAGGGTACGAGCGAGGGTGGTCTTACCGCAGCCGGACTCACCCACCAATGCAAGGATCTCACCCGCGGGGATGTCGAGGTCGACACCGTCAACCGCGCGCACCCGTCCGTTGAAGTGAACTGATAATTCCTGCGCTGAGATGATCATGACTCAACCTCGAAACAGGCGGCCATTCGGCTCGGTGCTACTTCGACAAGTGCTGGTGCGCTCAGTTTGCAGGCGGGCACCGCGATAGGGCACCGCGGATGGAATGCGCACCCGGTTGGCAGATCACCGGGGAAGGGTGGATCACCGGGCAGCCCGGTGGGGGCGTACCTGGCCGCCGGGTCACCGATCCGCGGGAATGCGGCAGCAAGTGCGCGGGTGTAGGGATGTTTTGGATTATCGAAGATCTCAAGCGCTGGGCCAGACTCGATGACCTGCCCCGCGTACATAACAGCAATGCGGTCACAGGTGGTGCCGAGCACTCCAAGGTCATGACTGATGAGAATCATGCCCATGCCACCAGCTGGCCCGGTACCGAGATCGCGTACGAGTCCGGTCAGCAGATCAAGTACCTGGGCCTGCACCATGACATCGAGGGCAGTAGTGGGCTCATCGGCGATGATGAGGGCCGGCTTACAGGCTAGAGCCATCGCGATCATCACGCGCTGACGCTGCCCGCCGGAAAGTTGATGTGGATATGACTTTGCCCGAGATGCGGGTAGACCGACTTGAGTCAGCAGTTCATCCACTCTGGAGTTGATCTGCTTTTCGGCCACGCTTTGATGCAGCCGAATCGGCTCCGCGATCTGATCACCAATTCGCTGAACCGGATTAAGTGCATGCAAGGCGCCTTGAAAGACGATGGCTGCCTGCGACCAGCGCACCGCACGCAATCGTCCCCACTTCATGGTCAAGATATCGACATCATCAAGGAGGACTTCGCCGCGAACTTGTGCGGTATCGGGCAGCAACCGCAACACGGTTGATGCCAAGGTGGTCTTGCCGCACCCGGACTCACCGGCGATGCCTAGAGTCTCGCCAGCTTCGACGCCGAGCGTCACACCGCGAACAGCAGGCACCATGCCGTCATTTGAGGTGTAGTCAACGCTTAGGTCGCGAAACTGCAGCAATGTCATGAAGCCCGCCGGGGGTCCACGATGCGCTCCATGGCGCGGCCGACAAGGGTGAACGCGAGGACGACCAAGACAACGCAAATACCCGGCGGAAGTACGTACCACCAGGCACCGCGGCTCACGGCACCGGAGGAGAAAGCCCGGTCAAGTAATGCGCCCCAAGATGGCGCTTGTGGGTCACCTAATCCAAGGAAGGACAGCGTGGTCTCGGACAAGATAACGATTGCAACGGTCAAAGTCGTGTTGGCGAGCACCAACGGAAAGACATTAGGGAGCACGTGGCGCGACATCTGGTACCAGTTGCCGGCACCCAGCGCTTTAGAACGTTCCAGGTACGGACGCCCTTCGATGGAGAGGGTTTGCGCTCGGATAAGGCGCGCCGTGCCGGCCCACGAGGTGATGCCGATGACGATGATGAGATTTGTGGTGCTCGGGCCCAATACGGTCGCTAGCACAATCGCTAGGGGAAGAAAGGGAATGACGAGGAACCAATCGGTCACGCCGACGAGGGCATGACTGCCGGCGCCGCGAAAGTGACCGGCAGCGATGCCGAAGGCGGTGCCAAGCACCATGGAGATTATCGTGGCGGCGATGCCGACGGTAAGCGAGATGCGGGTGCCCCAGGCAAGAAGCAACAAGATGGAACGCCCGGATTCATCGGTGCCGAGTGGGTAACTAAATGATGGTCCTTCGAACCTTCCACCGTCGGCCTTGGTTACGTCAAGGGCCGCGTCCGGGATGAGAATCGGCGCCAAGATAGCGGTGGCGATAAAGATTGCGAGGATCACCACTCCGGTCATTCCACTTCGATCCTTGCGGAATGAATTTGCGAATCGGGTCATTGCCAGACGCCGGCGCTGCGCAGAGACATTCATGAGCGCACCCGTGGATCGAATACCACATAGAGCAGTTCCGCGATGAGGTTGGCGACGATAACGGCGATGGAGAACATCAAGAAGATCGCCTGCAAAAGCGGTATATCCGGCCCACGAAGTGCCTCGTAGGTTAATAGACCGAGCCCGGGCCACGAGAAAACAGTCTCAACGGTGATCGCACCTGTAACTACGAAACCTAATGACAAGAAAATCAAGGTGACGGTCGGCAGTAAGGCATTCGGCACTGCATGACGCTTGCGCACCATGGTGTCTCTTAAGCCCTTGGCACGGGCGAGGGTCAAGTACTCCTGCTTACGTTCGTCGATTAGTGATGCCCTCATAACAAGGGCGTAGTCGGCTAGGTAGATGAGTACCAAGGTCGTGCAGGGCAGCACCAGATGCCACAGCACATTCAACCAGCCCATTGGGCCAGAAGTGTCGACGCCGGGACTTGAGATCCCGCCAACCGGAAACATCCCGGGGATACCAAATGCGCCAACCGAGAAGACGATAAGGAGCATCATGCCCAACCAAAACTCCGGCATGGAGTACAAGATCAAGGTGGTGCCGGTCGACATTCGATCAAACCTGCCACCAGGTTTCCAGCCGGCACGGATGCCGATCCAGATGCCGATGAGTGACGCCAACAAGATGGCGGTACCGAGGAGCAAGAGGGTGGGCCAAACTCGCTCGCCGATCATCTCCCATACCGGTCGGGAGAAGCGAGTCGAGTCGATTGTTGAATCGAACGGGTTACGAAGGTAGGTGATGAACTGCTCCAGCAGGGGTTTATTCAGCGCCCTTCGCAGCTCAACTAGTTGCTCCGGGTCCTGGTTGCGCCCACGGGCGTAGAGGCCGATCGGGTCACCGGGCAGCATTCGAAAGAGGAAGAAGTTGAACATGACCACAAATGCCAAGGTGATAAAAGCGCGCAGCACCTTGCTGCCCACGAGTTTGAGAGTCGAGCCATTGACCTGCCGCCCGCCTATTGGGTCGGGCTCGCCAACGGCTACTTCCTGCAGGATAGAGATGGCCTACTCCTTTTTGGCGGCACGGACCCTATTTTTACTCCATTTTGGACCGGCAGGGGCATGACTTAACCCAATTGCACCGAGTAATCGGTAGTGGAGCAGCGCCTAGCGGGGCGCTTGGCTGAGCCTGAAAGCTAAACGGAGCAACTCATATCAGCGCCGCAGCAAAGGGGAGACTTGATTTTCCCGTGCCCATTTGGGCACTGTGAAATCGAAACGGTTGAGCCGTCGTCTTTGGTGAGCGTCGCATCGACTAACTCAGCGCTGCATGCGCCACAGGTGGTGTTGACGGACATATTGCACTTTGGGCAGGTGTATAGGGCCATGCCGAAAGGCTACCCCAATGCGCCGACTAGTGGAGCTGCAGGGCGGCCACTGCAGTTGCTCGCCGATGCCAGGGCTGGCGCGCCGACGCTTCCGCCCCGGGCAGCAGTGCCGCACGATCATGCTGGCTCAGGGCGAACGAGCGCAGTTCGACCCGCTCTCGACCTTCGACACTGAAACACCTACAAGAAGAGTATGGAATATAAACCTTCCCTAAAGCGCGTAATGTACGCCGGATAAACCATTTGGCAGGTATGCAACTGGAGGTAGGCCAGGCTCCGGGGCGGTTCGCGCTAGTTCAAGATTTCGCGGTCAGTGACCTCGGTCGACCCAATCTTGATAATCGGCCGACTCATCGCCGACAGTAGTTTCACCACCGTGCCCAGGTAGCACCTTGGTGCCGCTCGGAAGGGTCAGAATCTTCTCGCGGATGGAGTCAAGGATCGTTGGGAAGTCACTAAATGATCTCCCGGTCGCGCCAGGTCCTCCCTGGAAGAGGGTGTCACCGGAAATCAGAACATCGATTTCTGGGATGTGCAGGCAAACGCCGCCTGGGGAATGGCCCGGAGTGTGAAGTACTTTCACTGAAATCCCAGCAACCTTGATGATATCGCCGTCACTTAGTTCGGTGGGTACGACTCCTGGGTGGACCACCTCCCACAGCATCAGGTCGCCTGGGTGTAACCGGATCGATGCCCCCGTCAGATCTGCGATAGCTACGGCTTGGCCAATGTGATCATCGTGGCCGTGCGTGCAGATGATCCCAGCGACCTTACGGTCACCGACCGCCTCAAGAATGGCATGGTGATCATGAGCAGGGTCGATTACTAATACCTCGGAGTCGTCGCCGATCAGGTAGACATTGTTATCCACTTCCCAGGTACCACCATCGAGCGAGAACGTGCCGCTCGTGACAAGCACATCAACACGCGGCGACATCAGAGTACGACTACTGAACGGAGCACTTCAC
>CAJBZP010000033.1 GCA_903960135.1 uncultured Actinomycetes bacterium
CAAGGCCTTCATGGAGTTTGCGGATTCGATTAGCCTGCCCGAACTCGCGGCCAAGCGGGCGATCGATGAAATGCTGATAGCCACGGAACCTGCTCTGGAAGTCTTCACCAGGAACGTCGAAGCATTCACCGGCCCGCGAAATGAAGCAGCACGAGCCCAACTCGAGTATCGGCGCCGACTTCTTCGCCCCTGACTAGCTACCGCTTGCGCAGGACATACAGGCTCTGCCCGTCGGTCTCGCGGCCATACTCAAATCGGTCCACGGCCAGCCGTGCCGCATTGACGTGATCCTCGAAGTGCCAGCGGGCGAATCGGGTGCAGTGCAGTCGACCCTGCCAATCAAGTGGTCCATAGCCGGGTGGGTTTTCCTCCCACGCTGCTACATCTTCTTCAACGAAGCAGGTGACCATCGCCTTGCCGCTCGGGCTTAGTGCCTGGGCGATCAACTCCAGATACGCCGGGGTGTCCTCGTCATTCATGTGTGAGAACACCGAGTACGCGTAGAAAACGTCTACCGAACCCGGCTCACTTGCCACCGTGCGTTCAAGTGATCCATCGGGGTTGTAGCGCTCATTGCTGACATCGACAAGGGTGAAACGAAAACCTGGACCGGCTAGGTTCTTATCTGCCCAAGTGATCAGCTCAGGTTGGACGTCAACACCGTGGTAGTCACGGATTTTGCCGAATCGCTCGCGCACCCCGACCGCAAGTCGCCCTGCTCCGCAGCCCCAATCCAGCAAGGCTGATGTCGCGCTCAGACCGCAATAGTCAATTAAGCGCTCAACATCATTAACCGCGGTAGCGATGAAGGCTTTATCGTCCTTGAAGTGTGCACCACCCATGCGGAACTTGCCGGGGGGCAAAACGATTGGAGTTTTCCTCTTTAACACGCTCCGAGCCTATCTGGGTTATGTGAAAGACTGCACCCATCATGGGGTCGTTAACTTCGCATCTGCCCGCACCGGCTATTGAGGCCCTGCGCGGCACCCGCAATGCGGGCCTGTGGGCACTCTCACCGCTTGATGCTGGTCTGCGCCGGATTCAGGGCCGCACCGCGCTGCCACCGTTGCCGCTGCGCCGCCACGCGGGGCGCGCGAGTATTTTCGAGGCGGCCGCCCGGCAGATGTCGGATGCAATAGATCGACTTGGCTTACTCGCCCCGAACGCGAATGTGCTGGACGCGGGTTGTGGTGCCGCGGCCATGGCCCTGCAATGGCAGCCAAGGATGGGGCCGGGATTTCACTACACCGGATTCGATGTGCACGAGCCGTCCATTAATTGGTGCAAGAAGCACTTCGCTAAAGATCCGCGATTTACTTTTGTGTATGCCGACGTTTCGTCCGCCTACGGCCACGCGACCACACCACTTGATGCCTTCACCTTTCCGGTTGAACCAGGCACCGTGGATTTTGAACTTGCGAAATCACTCTTCACCCATCTCGTGCCAACCGAGGTTGAGCACTACCTAGCCCAGACGCGCCGGGCCCTCGCCCCCACCGGCCACGCACTGCTCACCGCATTCCTATTCGACGACTCCGACCCCATGTTTCAAACCCCCGCCTTCCCATTTGGTGAACCCGATCGCGCAGTGCGCTGGCGTTTGCAGGCTCGACCGGCAGCGGCCATCGCCTACGGGCGCACTTTTTTCACCGAACTAGTCGAGGCAGCAGGGCTGCGGATCGTCACCTTCGAACCCGGCTATTGGCCAGGTGTTGTTGCGGTGCCGTTGGCGCAGGACTACCTCATCGTCACGCCGGCATAACCGCCGCCCAGTAAAACCCGCCCAGTGGTGAGTTGGTGGCGGCAGTTAGAGCAGACCGAATTCGCGGGCGCGTTCGCGTAGTTCCGCCCGCGCATCTGGATGCGCAGCCTGCTCGATGATATTGCTCGCCTGCTCACCTTGGGTGCGCCCGAACACCTCGGCGATGCCGTTCTCGGTGGCCACCGCGCTGTGCTGCAAGGTGGTTACGGGCTCGGTCAGCACCGGCACGATGGTCGACACATTGGCCTTTGGATGCCACGACGGAAGGGCAACGAATGACTGACCGCCGCGGGCATGGAGAGCACCGGAGGTGAAGTCCGGTGCGCCGCCAAAACCCGAATAGATGCGCCCTTTTAGTCGGCTCGCATTCGCCTGATCGAATAGATCAACCTGCAGGGCGCCGTTAACACTTGTCATCAGCGCTTGTCGGGCAATCGCTGCTGGGTCATTCGCGATTTCCGTCCGCATCATCCGAACGCGACGATTTAGGTTCAGCCATTCATAGAGCTCACTCGAGCCGAAAATAAAGGATGCCGTGAGCGGGATATCTTCATCGAGTGCACCGACCTTATGCAGATTCAACACCCCATCGCTGAACATCTCGGTCCAGATGCGCAAGCCCTTGCGCTTAACCAGCGCTCCCAGCACCGCATCAGGGACCCCGCCGATACCCAACTGCAAAGTGGAACCATCAGATATTTGAGCTGCGATCCTATCACCAATACCTTGGCAGGTTTCATCCAGACCCTCCGGCACATGGGTTGCTAGGGGTTCGTCAACTTCGACTATGAAGTCGATTTCATTCTCGTAGATCTGCGCGTCGCCATAGGTGTAGGGCATATTGGAATTACATTGCGCGATTACTAATCCGCCGTGGGCTCTTGCGGTCTCGATCGCCATCGGCAAGACATTTACTTCGATCCCTAAACTCACAGTGTCGTAATGGCGCCTTGAAGTATTGATGAGGACTACGTCTGGTCGCACATGATCGCGAACCAGCACGGGTAGGAGCGACAACCTTGACGGCAGATAACGAAGGCTTCGGTGATGGCGCATACCTGGGCCGACAAATGCGGTTTCGTAGGTGACCCCATCGCGATCGGGTAAGGGGCCGTGCGCATTGAGCATATGTAGCCGGTACTCGGGCACCGACGAATCAAATGTCGCCAGCAGGGCCCGGGGAGTTGCGAAGTTACCCGACGCAATAACCCTCGGGTTTTTCGGCAAATGCCCCAGCACAGACGGCAATTGCTCCAACGTGATGACCCTCATGATGCCTCCTCAACACTATTCTTGCAGCAGTGCAAAACCCGACACCCGCTGTGCCACAATGAACCATGCAGCAAACTTTCCCGTGGGGTGAAGTCTCGGTCTATATCGCCGGTCACAACGGCCTAGTGGGTTCGGCCATCTGGCGGGCACTTGAGGCCGAGGGCGTTGGCAAGTTGATCGGCTGGCGCTCAGCCGAGCTTGATCTTTGTGATCGCGATGCCACCTTTGACGCCATCAATGACGCAAAGCCGGATGTCATCATCGATGCGGCGGCAAAAGTCGGCGGCATTATGGCGAATTCCACTTACCCGGTTGAGTTCCTGCGCGACAACATGCTCATTCAAACGAATGTAATGGACGCAGCGCACGCGGCTAATACCGAGCGCTTGTTGTTCCTCGGTTCGTCATGTATCTACCCCCGGCACGCAACCCAGCCCATCCGCGAATCATCACTGATGACCGGACCCCTCGAGCCGACCAACCAGGCTTATGCAATGGCGAAGATCGCCGGCATTTTCTATATCGAGGCGCACCGAACGCAGTACGGTCGCCGGTGGATCTCCGCGATGCCCACGAACCTCTACGGCCCCCGCGATAACTTTGATCTCCAGAGCTCGCATGTGCTGCCCGCGTTTATCCGGCGCTTCCACGAGGCCAAAGTCGCGAACGCACCCAGCGTCACCGTTTGGGGCACCGGCACCCCGCGGCGTGAGTTCTTGCATGTCGATGATCTCGCCCAAGCCTGCTTGGTACTGCTCCAGCATTACGACTCCCCCGAAACCATCAACGTTGGTCTCGGCGACGATATGCCGATTCGTGAACTTGCCGAAACTGTCGCCTCGGTGATCGGGTACCAAGGTGCGATCGAATGGGATTCGGCCAAACCCGATGGCATGCCGCGCAAGCTGCTCGATACCACCAGGATCAATGACCTCGGCTGGAAGCCGCAGATCTCCCTGCGCGATGGCTTGGCCAGCACCTACGAGTGGTACCTGGCCAACGTTGCCTGATACTCCCAAGCAGGTATTACTTGTCGGTCGACGCAGTTTGCTGGTGCGACTTACTTGCACCGAGGGCCTGCGCCCAGCGCTGCTCGAGTTGCTAAATACCTATACCGACGGCATTGCCGAAGAGCCCGGTACCGAAGTCTTCGTGGTTTCCCTAGATCCGGATTCGGAAAATATCGTTTGGCTTTATGAGGTTTTCCGGGACGAGGACGCAGAGAACGACCATCGCAAGTCGGGAGGGTTTGCCGCGCTGATGGGCCAACTGCCACCGCTGCTCGATGGTCCCCCGGCGGTGCTTCGCATGGACCCGCTACGGATGTCACTGCAAGAAGGTGTGCTGCAGGAGGATTTCACTTTTTAGGTTAGCTCGGTTACCCGCGCCAACGCGGCTCAACTAAAGGGCGGCCGCTCATCAACCCGAACACTCGCGCGACCGGCGGCGCGCCAAAGCCTTGCCGTGGTGTCCTTGTCTTCAGGTGTAACCAAGTTGCCCATCACTCGAAGTGCGACCGTCATCAAAATGCGTGAGCGCATGCCGACTGGGCCAAAGGTGGGCAAGAAACCCGGAACCGTCAAGAACCCGGCTAACCGGCGCGCGATCGAGAACGCGGTGCCGTATCGCGCCCGCAGCAACGGCGCCCATTGGGTTGAATAGTCGAGGAGTTGATTTGGAATGGTGTTAGCGAGTAATTGGGCGGCGAGGTGCCCGGTCTCAAGCCCGTAGTCGATGCCTTCGCCGTTCAACGGGTTGACGCACCCCGCAGCGTCACCGATCAACAGCCAGTTTGGCCCGGCCACACCACTGACGGCGCCTCCCATCGGCAGCATCGCGGACCACGGCGCCCGAATCTCGTCAACGAGTTGCCAGTCGGCTCGCTGTTGCTCCGCGTAGTGCTGCATCAATCCGCGCAGGTTCACATCGGCCGGACGCTTCTTAGTCGCCAATGTTCCGACGCCGATATTTACCTCGCCGTCGCCGAGCGGAAACACCCAGCCGTAGCCGGAAAGTAACTCACCGGATTGTCCGCGTAACTCCAAGTGCGAGGAAATCCACGGATCATCACTGCGGTGGCTTTTGATATATCCGCGCGCCGCAATCCCGTAAGCGGTACTTCGATGCCAGGTGCGGCCCAGCACCCGGCCAAGTTGTGATCGCACTCC
>CAJBZP010000034.1 GCA_903960135.1 uncultured Actinomycetes bacterium
AAGCCGCCGCATTGATGCCATGGTGCTGGATAAGACCGGCACGATTACCACCGGTGTGATGGCGGTGCGAAGCGTGACGGTGGCGCCGGGTCAAGATCGCGTTGAGATACTTAATTTGGCTGCGCGAGTTGAGTCCTATAGCGAGCATCCGTTGGCGCGAGCGATAGTCGCCGCCGCGGGCGCACCGGTTGCGCTCACAGCCGTCATCGGATTCCGTAATTCACCGGGCCGGGGGGCAACCGCGACTGTGGGCGAGAGGCTGATCCGCGTCGGCCGGCCAACTTGGGTACTTGAACAGCTAAATCACTCGGGGGCCGCTTGGTTCGATACGGCTATCCGTGCGGCGGCTACGGCTGGATCAGCGGTGGTCGCTGTTGCAGGAGATGACGAACTACTAGCGGTGATAACCCTCACCGACACCGTGCGCCCGACGAGTAGGCGGGCCGTTGTCGAACTCCGGGCACTGGGTATCTCGTTAACAATGCTCAGTGGTGATTCGCTCGCCGTGGCGCAGCAGGTGGCCGCCGAAGTTGGCATCGATGACATCGTCGCCGACGTGCATCCCGAGGACAAAGTGGCGGCGGTGCGCACTGCCCAGCAATCCGGCAGGGTAGTCGCGATGGTAGGTGATGGGGTAAATGATGCGGCCGCATTGGTGCAAGCAGATCTTGGTATCGCGATGAGCGCAGGATCAGATATTGCCATCGAAGCCAGTGATATCACCTTGGTGCGAAATGACCTGCTGGCTGCGGTTGATTCGATTCGACTAGCGCGGCGCACCCTGCGCATTATCAAGGGGAATCTGTTCTGGGCCTTCGCCTATAACGTTGCGATGATTCCGCTGGCGGCAGCCGGATTGCTGAACCCGTTGCTTGCCGGGGCCGCGATGGCCTTCTCCTCGGTATTTGTGGTCGCAAACTCGTTAAGGCTGCGCAGTTTCAAGCCGCTAAGCGGCATGGCATCCTGAGCAGCATGAGCTTTGACTTGCTTCGCGGGGCCAATCTTGATGAGTTGCATCAGCGGACAAGTGCCAAGTGGCGGTTTTATGACCCCGATGTCATTCCGGCGTGGATTGCCGAAATGGACTACCCACTGGCACCAGCAATAGCCGAGACCTTGCATGCGGCGGTTGAAAGGTCTGATACCGGCTACCGATGGGTAGGTGAACTACCCCAGGCCCTCGCGTGTTTTGCCGCTGATACTTGGGGCTGGCGGCTGGACCCTGCGCAAGTCATCGTGTTACCGGACGTGCTGACATGCATCGCCCAGGCCGTCACGCACTTCAGCCGACCAGGTGACGGGGTGGTGATCAATACTCCTGTTTACCCACCGTTTTTCACCACGGTGCGCGATATCGCCCAGCGCACCCTCGTTGAAGTGCCATTGCTGCGCACTGAGCTTGGCGAGTATGACTACGACGTTGCTTCGATGGAACAGGCATTTGCTAGGAAAGATGTGACCGTCTACTTGCTTTGCAGTCCGCATAATCCAACCGGCTCCGTCCCAAGCCACGAGACATTAATGGCAATTGCGGACGCAGCGCAACGGCATGGGGTGAGTGTTATTGCGGATGAGATACATGCGCCGCTAACTCACCCTGGGGTTACGCACACTCCATTTCTTTCGATTGCCCCAGTGGGCCTGAGCGCCATCTCACTTATTTCTGCGTCAAAGGCATGGAATATCGCTGGGTTGAAATGCGCGCAGATAGTTGCGGCTGATGAGGAAGTTTTGAGTAAGCTGCAAGCGAGCATTCCGCTCGAAGTGACTTACGGCACCGGCCATTTTGGGGTCCTTGCATCAATTGCCGCCTACCGCGACAGCGTGCCGTGGCTAAATGAGGTGCGGGCGTTGATCGCCAGCAACTCAGA
>CAJBZP010000035.1 GCA_903960135.1 uncultured Actinomycetes bacterium
GCCCTTAAGACGTCAAGATTCGGTGTTCGTACCCGAACTTGGGTGAGTCCGGCGCTGGTGAGTTCGTCAAGTGAGCCGGTCTGCACCAATCTGCCTTTGCTGATGATGACTACGTCATCCACCGTCTGCTGCACTTCGGAGAGCACATGGCTGGAAACCAAGACCGTGCGCCCTTCCTCGGCGCGGGCCCGCAGGAAATTCCGAAGCCACGCGATGCCCTCGGGATCAAGGCCATTTGCGGGTTCGTCCAAGATAAGTACGCCGGGGTCGCCGACCAAGGCCGCTGCAAGGGCCAAGCGCTGGCGCATGCCGAGGGAAAAACCACCCACCTTGCGACCGGCTGCTTCGGTCAGGCCCACGAGAGCCAGAACTTCATCGGCCCGGGCCGCTGGGAGTGCTGCCGCATCGGTAATAACCCGAAGGTGACCGCGGGCGGTGCGCCCCGGGTGAAACCCACTGGCTTCAAGTGCTGCACCGACAATGGCCGCCGGATGAGGTAATTCGCGATAGTCGTGGCCGCCAACCTGCGCCTTGCCGCTGGTTGGCTGCACTAACCCAAGGAGGCACCGCAAGGTGGTGGTTTTACCCGAGCCGTTGGGTCCGAGGAATCCGGTCACCCGACCCGGTTGCACCGTGAACGACAGATCTTGGACCGCCGAAACCTTGCCGAACCTCTTGGTGAGGCTCGTCACAGTGAGAACTTCGCCTTTGGGTGACATACCGGGAGCGTACCGGTCTAGATTTCGGCTATGACCCAACTCATCCCGACTCAACTCATCCCGGGTATCTCCACCACCGAAGTTACCCCCGTCCCCTTGGCTGGCGGGTTGGTCTTTGGTGCCGCGGTTATCGACGTGCAATCGCCATTTGATGGTGAACTCTTAGGTCAGGTGCCGGCATTGACCTCGGCCGATGTTGATCGGGCAGTGGCATACGCGCGCAAAGCAATGCATGAGCGGCCGTTGGCCCAATGGCAGCGAGCTGAGATCTTGGACAAAGCCGCGCTATTGATGGCCGAACGCCGCGATGACTTTGCGATTGCCATTGCCCGCGAGGCCGCCAAGCCGATCAAGACCGCACGCGGAGAGGCCGACCGCGCGGTCGCCACTTTTCAGTTCTCCGGAGCGGTGGCACGTACTCTGACTGGTGACACCGTGCCGTTGGAAGCCGCGGCGGTTGGCGGCGGCAAGATCGGTTTCACCCTTCGGGTGCCGGTTGGGGTAGTCGGAGCGATCTCGCCATTTAACTTCCCGCTCAACTTGGTAGTGCACAAAGTGGGGCCGGCAATTGCGGCGGGCTGCGCGGTGGTGCTGAAACCGGCATCGCAAACCCCGTTCTCATCAATCCTGTTGGCTCGGTTGCTCGCCGACGCCGGCTTACCCGATGGTTACCTGCAGATCGTCACGGGCAGCGGCGGCACGGTAGGCAATGCGCTGGTTGATCACCCTGATGTAGCACTGATCAGCTTTACCGGCTCACCAGATGTGGGCTGGGGGATTCGGGCGCGGGCCCCGCGTAAGCGAGTAGGCCTCGAGCTTGGCAACAACGCACCGGTGATTATCGAGGCCGATGGTGATTGGGCGACCGCGGCCGCGAAGATCAAATTGGCCGGGTTTGCCCACGCGGGTCAATCATGTATTTCCACGCAGCGGGTGCTCGTGCACCAGAGCATTGCCGATGCGTTCGTCACGAAGCTTGTTGCGAACGTAAATGAGTTGGTGGTCGGTGACCCGATGGCCGAGGCCACCGACGTATCGGCACTGATCTCCCGGGCCGAACGTGACCGGGTTGTCGGGTGGATCAGCGAGGCGGTATCGGCCGGGGGGCAGGTGGCCTGCGGCGGAGATCTTGATGCCAATGGGGTCCTGCGGCCGACCGTGATCGTCAATGCGAAGCCGGAGATGAATATCTGCGCCCTCGAGGTATTCGGCCCGGTGGTGGCCGTGCAGACCTACGAGTCCTACGACACCGCACTGCAGATCGCCAATGACACCCGTTATGGCTTGCAGGCTGCGGTGTTCACTTCCGATATCGCCAAAGGCCTGCAGGCGGCGCGGACCTTGGACTTCGGCGGGGTACTGATCAACGAGGTACCCACTTGGCGGGCCGACCACATGCCATACGGCGGGATCCGCGATTCGGGTAATACCCGCGAAGGTCCGGCTTACTCGGTGCGCGAGATGACCGAGGAGCGGTTGATCATCATTTCGGGCTAAGTACTGGGCCAGCCCGGTGGTTAGCGCGGCCGGAAAAGTGTTTTACAGTAGGCGGGTGCGCACCTTCCTACGCCTTGCCTTGGCTTTCGCTGCCGGTCTATCGGGCATCGGCCTCATTGTGGGGCCAGCGGTGGCGGCCGAGCCATTCCCATCCACGCCATTCCCATCCGCGCCGGCCATTACCTCGGTCAACTCCGGCCCGGCAGCGACGGAGCTGCAGGTTCTGTATGCGGCTCCAGTTGCCGACGGCGGATCGCCAATTACCTCGTACCAAGTCTCACTAGATGGGGGTACCAATTGGTTCACCTGCGCCGGTACCGCCGGGGTCTGCCCGTTGGGCAGTTTAACGAGCGGGCAGACCTACTCGGTCGTGCTGCGCGGGGTCAATGCCAGTGGTGCTGGTGCAATAAGCAACACCGGGGTTGGGGTCCCGGCGGGCAATGGGTCGGCGGACAAGCCCAAAGTCCTGCCCAAGCCACGGGTGCGCGTCGGTGCGACCTTCACTGCGGCAAGTAACAACCTCGGGGTGTCGAACCCAGCCGTGCGACTTGGAGTAGGCACGTTGCCGAAACTTCGGTTCAGTCGCGATATTCCCAACAAAGCGGCGGTCGAGCGAAATCTTTTAGTGACTGCCACTAATCAGGTTGGCGTAGTGCGCGGGGTGCCGGGCGCTTGGGGTTGGCTCGATGATCGCACCGCAGTATTTCGGCCGCGCACTTGGTGGCCCGGTAACTCGACCATCACCATCAAGTCAACACTGGACAATTCGGTACTGGGCCAAAGCGGGAGCACTTATTTGGTTGGCTCAACGGCGCTGGCCCGCACCTATACCTTCTTAACGGGAAATAGTGTGGTGATCAAGGTTGATGGCAAGACCGATCAGATGACCGTCAATATAGACGGAGTCAAGCGGAAATCCTTTCCCGTTTCCTTGGGCACGACCGGGTGGGAAACAACAAACGGGGTAAAGGTGATCAGTGTCGACAAGGAGCCATTGCACACTTACACGAGTGAGGCTCTAGATATCACCGACCCAGACGAGCAATACATCCTGCCTGATGTGCCCTGGAACACCCGGTTGACTCCAACCGGTGAATTCATCCATGCCGCGCCCTGGGCTTATTCGCGCATCGGGCAATGGAATGGCTCGCACGGCTGCACCAATATGTTCGAGGCGGACGCAAAGTGGATCTTTGAAAACACGGTTCCCGGAGATGTTGTCATCTACTCCAGGACGGGCGGGCAAACCGTGCAGCCTTGGAATGGCCCGGGTGGGCTCTGGAATATCCCGTGGTCAAATTGGCTGAAGAAGTCGGCGCTGCACAGCGCAACGCCGGACACGGCCGCGGTCACCGATTCCGGTTCCGCGACACCCGTAACCTCGGCAGGGGTCTAGATACCCGATAGCGTCGCACCATGCGACTCCTGCACACCTCGGATTGGCACCTAGGGCGCACCCTGCACGGCTATGGGTTGCAGGAGGCCCAGGAGCAAGCAATTGACTTTATTGTCGATCTGGCGATTTCACGTTCAGTTGATGTCGTCGTGGTCGCGGGAGATATTTTCGACCGCGCTATCGCGCCCATTGAGTCTCTGCGGGTTTTTAACGGGGCCATTGAGCGCCTTGCGGCCGCCGGGATCATCGCGGTAGTTACCGCCGGAAATCACGACAGTGGTGATCGACTGGCAATTTACTCGGGTGTTTTGCAACCCGGTGTGCATGTAGTCGGCTCACTCGACGAGGTCGGCTCCGCGATTGAGATTGCCGATGAGTTTGGGTCTGTTTCGCTCTATCCACTGCCGTATTTGGATCCAGATATTGCGCGCGACGTATTTGGCACGCCGGCGGCCAAGGTGGAGCGCAGCCATGAGGCGGTGATGGGCGCGGCACTTGATCTCATCGAGGCCGATATCGCCGCGAGGAAGGTGCACCGGGCCGTCGGGATTGGCCATGCCTTTGTGGCTTCGGTCAACGTCGAAGCACAGACTTCCGAGAGCGAGCGAGATTTGACCGTTGGCGGAGTGCAGGTGATCTCGACTTCGGTATTTGCCGGCCGCGGGTTGACATATGTGGCACTTGGCCACCTGCACCGGCAACAAGTTGTCCAGCCGACGGGCCCGATGATCGCCTATAGCGGCTCGCTCCTGCGGTATTCCATCTCCGAAGCACTGCATACCAAGTGCGTTTTAGTCGTTGAGATTGGCGCTTCCGGTAATTCGCCAACGATTGAAATAGTCGATATTCCGCAGCCGCGGCCGATGAGCCGCCTACGGGGCGGCATCGACGAGTTGCTCGGTGAAAAATATGATGCACAGCGCGACCACTTCGTCGAGCTAATCGTTACTGATACGCAGTACCCGGACCGGATGCATGTCCGCCTAGATGAGGTGTTCCCGTTCGCCCTGCGCAAGCTTTATGACCCCGAGGGTCGTGACTCCCAAGCGGGCGCAGGGCGCGGTGATGCGCGGGGCAAGGACCCGCTGGAGCTAATAGGCGATTTCTACACCAAGGTCACGGGTGCACCACCGGCGGCCGATGAGGCCGAATTATTGCGTGCGGTCTATGAAGCTGTTCGCGGGCAGGCCACCTGATGCAAATCAACATCTTGCGCTTTGGCGCACTAGGCCCTTATCCGGGGGAGCATGTCATTGATTTCGACGCCCTCGGTGGCAGTGCACTTTTCATCATTGATGGCCCAACGGGAGCGGGTAAGTCCACGATCTTGGATGCCCTCGTTTTCGCGCTTTACGCAGATGTTTCGGGATCAAGTTCCGATAAGCAGCGGCTGCGCTCCAACTTTGCGGCTGCAACGAGCCAATCCTTTGCCGAAGTCGAATTCACCACCGCGATGGGCCGATATCGGGTGCGCCGGACACCAGAGTTCGGGCGCCCAAAGCTACGCGGTGATGGGCAGACCACGGTGCCTGCGACCACCATGATCGAGCGCTCGACGGGTGCGAACTCATGGGAGCCGCTTTCAACCCGACACGGTGAGGCAAGCCTGGAGATTAGTAGGGCCATCGGATTGGACAAGAATCAATTTCAGCAGACGGTGGTGCTCCCGCAAGGTGAGTTCGCGACTTTCCTGCGGGCAAAGAGCGCCGACCGACAGGTGATTCTAGAACGGATCTTCGCCACGAGCCTGTACTCGCAAATTCAGGAGAAGTTTGATGAGGAGCGGCGGGCTGCCGAGCGTGATCGCGTGGTTTCGCAGGGGCGAAAGCGCGATGCTGCCCAGCAGCTAATCGGGCGTCTTACCGCGCACGGTGCATCCGCGCCTTCGTACGCTGCGGAAATTGAGCAGATCAACTCCATCGAAGATGCCGCTAGCACAATTGTTTCGCAGGCGGTTGAGCAGCTGCTCGCGGTGCGCCAGCAGGCGGTAACGATTGCTGACGCCGAGTTGCAGGCGGCTGGTGCATTAGCCAAGAAGCAGGCAGCTTTGGTTGCCAATTTGGATAAGGCGCACGAGTTAGAAGCCAAGGCAACAACGGCGAGCGTGAAACTTGCTGAAGCTATTGAAGCGCGGGCAAGTGCCGTCGAACTGCTTGCGGAGCACCAGAACGTTATTGACGTGGTTGCAGCTGAGGTGGATTGTGATCTCGAGATTCAAAAGGTCAACGAGGCAATTGGCGCCCTAACGGACTTGCAGAAGCGGGTGGCCACGATGCCAGCGCAAAGGGATGAAATCGAGCAGACTAAGCGCGATCTTTTCGACCTGCGCCGCACCATCGAAGTCCTAAGTTCCGAGCGAGGCGAAGTCATCCCGACCAGGTTGCAGGAACTAGCCGCGCATCTACGAGGAGAGCAGCAGCGGGTTGAGGCTGAGGTAACTGCGGCGGCAGACTTTCAAAACCGGCTATTCGAGAAACGCCTAGCTGGCTTTTCCGCCGAGCTGAGCGGGCATCTAGCGGCGGGTGAGCCGTGCCCGGTGTGTGGATCCCTGGAGCATCCGGCACCGCGTGAAGCGGCGGTCGATCAGGTGTCCGAGCAAGATCTGGCCCAGGCAAGAGCGCAATTGGATAAGAAGAATGCCACCCGCCGCCAACTAGAGGGGCAAAGTGCAAAACTCGAGGTGGTGCTGACAGCGGAGCAAATCACCGAAGGGGCAGTAACTTCGACTGCCAGCGAATCGGCTGATGCCGATGAAGTTGATGTTGAAGTTGACGTTGATCGGGATCTGCGGCACCTGCAACAACGCTTGACCGGGGTAACCGAGGAGTTAAGGCAGTCAGAGCTCCAGGCGGCGAGGTTGGGTACGTTGCAGCTGGAGCAGGAGCAGGCTTACCAGCGGGGGCTAACGGAGATTGCCGACGCGCTTGGAGTGGGTGCGGATATACCGGCGCGTATTTCTGCGTTGAAGGCGGCCCGGGCAGCAATAGAAATGGTGCGCCGTACCAGCATCGCTGTTAGTCAAGCGGCCGAGATCAATGCCGCGGCGCACCAGGCCGCGTCCGAATCAATTGTTGTGGTTGACCCCGAAGCCCTCGCAGAGGCACGTCAGTTGCTAGCCGACTGCAGTGCGAGCGAGAAAGGCTTACATGCTGTCCACGCGACCCTAGTGGAGCTGGCCGATGGTGTTGAGGCCTTGGGAGCCGAATTGCTGGCGGCGGCGGTTGCAATGGATGATCTCGACGCGCGCATCGGCCCCATTATTCGAATTGCGGATGTCTTGAACGGGCGTGGAGCGAACACGATGATGCAGCCGCTGAAGGCGTTCGTGGTTCAGCAGATGTTCGATGAGGTCATCGCGGCCGCCAATATTCGCCTTAGCCAGATGCTGGCCGGCCGATTCGAGCTAGTTGATACCGAAGGGGCAACCGGATTAGAGCGCTTATTAGGACTTGGCCTCGAAGTCCGGGATCTAGTGACTGAGACCAATAGGCGGACCGAGACCCTCTCGGGCGGTGAGACCTTTTGCGCCTCGCTCTCGCTCGCACTTGGGCTGGCTGACACCGTCAAGTCCCATGCTGGCGGTATCGATATCGGCATGCTCTTCGTTGACGAAGGCTTTGGCGCGCTCGACCAGGATCGCCTGGATGATGTAATGGCTGAATTACTCAAATTGCGGGCCGACGGACGCACCGTCGGGGTGATCAGCCATGTCAGTGAGATGAAGAAGATCATTCCGGAGCGCATCACAGTGATCCCACTTGCCTCCGGTTTCGGCAGTACCCTTGAAGTCTCATGGATGTAGTGCAACCTAACTTGTGAGCAGGCGAGAAATGTCTAGTGATTTTGATCAGGCGACCGCGGTATCCGAAATCGCGGCAGACGTTTTCGAATGGGTGGTGCCCGATGGCTGGCAACAGGGCCGGGGTGCCTGGGGTGGATTACCAATTGGGGCACTTATTAAGTGTGTTATCGCCGCCCAAAGCGGCGGCGGCTTTGGGGCTGAGTTAAATGATGACCAGCGGCTGGTGCGGTCGCTCAACTGCCAGATCTACGCGCCGGTATTGGTCGGTGCGCAGCGCGTCACCACCGCGTTGATCCACCGAGGCTCCGCGATGTCGACCTGGTCCGCCACCGTGACCGACGAAACCGGTGCACCAACCGCCCAGTTGACCGCGATCACCGGATTGGATCGCGAGCTCGTTGACCCGCCGCCGGTTTCTAGTTGGTCCACGATCATGGCCCCACAACTACCGCATTGGGAGCAGTTGCCCGTGCTGGTGCTCCCTGATTTTGCGCCCCCGTTTTCGGCTCATATTGAACAACGCCTCGTCGAAGGTATCCCGCTGAGCAATGGCGCGGCCCGGGCTTTGGGCTGGGTCCGGTTCCCGCACCAGTTGGCCTGGTCGGTCGAACAGGTTTTTGCCATTGCTGATGCTTGGTGGCCGACCGTGTTAGCACCGCTGCAGCAGATGCGACCGATGGCCACGGTAAATTTCGCCGCCCATCTCATTGCGGATCCGGCCACTATCGCGCCGGCAGAGCCATTGATCTTCGAGTCCTACCTCCTGGGGTCCAGTGGTGGATTCATGAGCGAGACCAGGCGACTTTGGACCCAAGATGGCCTGCTGGTGCTGGAGAATTTGCAGTCAATCGCCTTGATCCGTTAGGGCCGAGCCTTAATCCAGCAGGCCCGAGCCCTGATCGGCTCGTGCCGAAATGGGCTGGCAGGATACGCCCATGAAGGTCACCAAAGCAGCGAACTCAGTTATCGGGTGGCTGGGTCCAGATCGGCCACTTGCCGAGCGCGTCGCATTGTTTGCCGCCGCAGCTGCGGTTGGGCCCTCCTTCGAGCCCGGCTTGCAGCCACGCCGGACCATCGATCAAGCGATCGCGACCGGAGTGATCTCGGCAACAACCCTGTCGGCGGTCACGGCAACTCAAAGTGCGATCGGGGCCCTCGGGCGAGTAGCTACCAGGGGCCGAATTGATACCGCGGGCCACGGCGCCCGAGTGCTGTTCGCGGTGGGCACCAATGCGATCGCGGCCGTTCTAGCCGAGGGGTTGGCCCGGACCATCCCACCGCGTGCCGACGAACGACCCCGTCGCGGGCTACTTCGGGTTGCCGCACAACGCACCTCCCGGGTCGCCTTGGTCGGAGCCGCCGTGTCGGCAGTGGTAGGTGCTGGGGATGTGGTGTCCGAAAACTCGCCGCGCAACATCTGGTTGCTGCGGATTCCCCTCGCGCTTCCGGCCGGCATCGCGGTGTCCGCGTATGAGATTCACCGAGTCCATCGCAGTGCGCAGTCATTGGGCGACACGACGATAGCAAAAGTGTCAACTAGAACTTCGGTGCTAATTGCCATTGGAGTTGGTGCCGGTGTGCTCGGGCTGCAGGTTGGTGAGGATATCGTCGCAAAGGGTGTATCGCGTGGGATAAGTAAAGTCGCGCCCTCCTATGACGTGGTCTCGAACCCGGTCGGACACCTAGTCTCGATGGGTATTTTGCTTGGCGTGCTCGGCGCTGGGTATGAGTACGCGGTGCGACGGGTTGAGCAAGGTGGCGCAGCCGTTGAACCTGCGTATAGCGAACCCCCAACTAGTAAATATGTCTCGGGTGGTCCGGAGAGTTTAGTCAAATTCGACTCGCTTTCGCGCGAGGGACGTCGATTCACGAACATGGCGCTTACTCGCACGGAGATTGAAGATGTCATGGGATTACCGGCTACCCATGATCCGATCAGGGCATTTGTTGGTCTCGACACCGCTGCTGAGGTTGAAGATCGCGTAGATGTCTTGATGGATGAACTCGTACGCACTCGTGCGTTCGAGCGCGAGGTCTTGGTATTTGCCTCGCCGACCGGATCAGGCTACGTAAATTACGTACTCGCCGAGGCCGTCGAGTATCTGACACTGGGCAACTGCGCGATTGCCGCCATGCAGTACTCAATGCTGCCGTCGTCAATGTCGTTAACTCGCACGGCGTTGGCCATTGAGCAAAATCGAGCCCTGATGCATGCCATCACGGGCTACCTGCGCGGGATGGATCCCGATAAACGTCCAAAATTTGTGTTGTTCGGCGAGAGCTTGGGCGCGCTGACAATGCAAGACATCTGGCGCCGTCGAACCCTTGAGGCGGCCGAGCGTGACTTCGTGCATTCATCCATCTTCTTGGGCACCCCCTCGGCCACTCAGTTCGCTAAAGCCTGGCGGATCGACAAGGGCCGAGTGGATCCGCGCGGGCGCATCATCGAAGTGGATAACTTCGGGGAGTACCTGAAATTGCCAGATGAACGCAAGGTGGATATCCGACACGTACTCATCAGCCACTATGACGATCCAATACCAAAGTTCGGCACCAATTTGCTGATGCGTGAACCTTGGTGGTTAGGGCCCGAGGAGGAGCGTCCGCCACGGGTGCCAAAGTCATCAAAGTGGCGCCCGGGCACCACCTTCGTCCTGACGGCAATTGATTTGGTGAATGCGATGGAGGTTGTTCCCGGTGTATTTGGCCGCAGAGGCCATGATTATCGCGAGGACATTGCCCGTTTCGTCTCGGTCGCATATGACCTGCCGGTGACGCCAGCGCAGTTGCTGTCACTTGAGAAGGCGCTTCGTGAACGTGAACTGCAATGGGCGCAGCGTCGGGTGGTATCAGAGCAGGTGGCACGTGCCAAGGAGGCGGTCTTCCGCGAGATGAAGTCGTGGGGGGTAAATAGCGGCACCAATGACCCAGCTGCGCCTTGGCTGCAGCAGTTTGCTCCAGAAGCGAAATGACGACAGGACCACTTTCCGGATTGAGTTTTGTGGAGATGGCCGGCATCGGTCCGGCGCCGTTCGCCGCCATGGTGCTGGCTGATCTTGGAGCTACCGGTGTGCGGATTGAGTCGCCGGTGCCGCACTTCCCCCTCCTGAGCGCGCAGTTCGACATCACGCGGCGCGGTCGTCCAGCACTGCAGTTGAACTTGCACGAGGAGGCGGATCTGGCCACCGCCCGCGATCTAATTGCGGGAGCCGACCTCGTAATCGAGGGTTATCGGCCCGGGGTGATGGAGCGACTAGGGCTGGGGCCGGCTGATTGCTTTGCCCGCAATCCGAAATTGGTTTTCGGTCGAGTGACCGGCTGGGGGCAAGAGGGTCCCTTTGCGCTCCGAGCAGGGCATGATCTTGACTTCATCGCGGCCGCCGGTGTTCTGGCGCATCTTGGTCGCCGCGGGCAACCGCCAACCCCGCCGCAGAACTTGGTGGCGGACTATGGCGGCGGAGCCATGTTGCTACTTGTCGGAGTTTTGGCCGCCCTCTGGGAGACACAGCGTTCCGGCATGGGGCAAGTAGTTGATGCGGCAATGGTTGACGGCAGCGCGCTCTTAACGTCCATGATGCGAAGCCTTGCCGCGCAGGGTATGTGGTCACCTGATGTCGGGGTCAACATTCTTGACTCCGGTGCCCCGTTTTACGACGTCTACGCCACCGCGGACGGCAAGTGGTTGGCGGTGGCCTGTCTGGAGGCGAGCTTCTTCGCTGAATTCGTAAAAGTTTGTGGCCTCGAGACCTCCTGGCTTGAGCGGCAATACGATCCATCGTGCTGGGATCAGCTGCGAATGGTGATTGCGGAGGTTATCGCGACACGCACCCAGGATTCATGGGCTGGAGTATTCGCGGAGATAGATGCCTGCGTGGCTCCGGTATTGACAATGGCGCAGGCGCCATTGCATCCGCAATTGGCTTATCGTGAGACGTTCGTAACCATCGACGGCCAGGTGCAGCCGGCGCCCGCTCCGCGCTTTAGCCGAACGCCAGCGAGGTTGAAAAGCGATTAGTCACCAGGTGATTCGTTTCGCGTTCTCGAGGATTTTCTTTACGTAGTTAATCGTTTCCGGAAACGGGGGCACCCCGTCGTACTTCGTCACCGCACCGTACCCAGCGTTGTAAGCCGCGAGGGTGTTCGCCAGCCGATCCCCGGGCACATCCTTGACCAGTCGCCTGTTGCGGCAATTGAGTTCAGCCGCCGAAGCCAAGGCGTCGGCTGGATCCCAGATGCTGGTCTTGCCGTCGTTATTGGCGTCGATGCCGTAGGCCTGCCAGACCTCGGGCATGAACTGGGCAACACCGCGGGCGCCGGCGCCACTTGCGGCCCGCGGATCCCAGCCGCTCTCGGCCTCCATTTGGGCGGCAAAGATGGCGAGTGGGATAGCTGGGCACCGGGCAGCCGCCTCGATCACCAAGTCTCGGTAGTGGGCGGGTACCGGGGTTGGTCCGATCAGCCCGCGCTGTTGGGCGGCGCCAAATACCCACCAACCGCCTGCGCCAACCAAGGCGACGACGACCAGGAGAACCAGGATTGACCGGAGCGCACGACCCCCATTGCTCCTAGCCACTAGGTCACGGTAACCCGAAGGCCTCCGGGCGGTGCTGGCGACATCCGGGTACGGTGGACAAGTGGCCGGCGATTCCAGCTCGAAAGTCCCTGATCTAGACCAAGCTCAGGTCGAGACCATGTTTGAGCAGAAACTGGCCGAGGCATTCGCCGCCCTGGGTACTTTCAATCTCGCGGTCTTCGGCAAGACCGGGGTCGGCAAGTCCACCTTGGTCAATGCGGTATTCGGTCGTGATGTTGCCCGCACCGGAGTTGGTCAACCAGTTACCAAAGGCTTGGTCTACTACCGTCACCCAGATGGCTTCCTTGGTCTTTATGACGCAGAAGGCTTCGAGACCGGCACCTCGGGCAATGTAATCCTTGAGGGCCTGCGCAAGTTGGTCAGCGATCATGGTCAGCGCGCCATCGACGAACGCATTCATGCAGTCTGGTACCTAGTCCGCTGGTCGGATCGTCGATTTGAACAGGCGCAGGCAGGGTTCGTGCGCGCCTTACATGATCTTGGGCTGCCGGTAATAGTTGTCATGACCCAGGTTCCTACTCGCGACGGGCAGATACACCCAGAAGCCCTCGAATTTGCGGCGTACATCGAAAGTATGGGATTACCACTTGCTCCCGCCGGTCGAGTCGTTCTCACCAACGCCTTGGTTGACTCCTTCACCGCGGCACCGGTGTTCGGCCTTCAGCACCTACTGGATGAGACCTACGATGTGGTTCCGGTTGCGGCCGAGCGCGCCTTGACGGCGGCTCAGGTACTTGACCTAGGACGTAAAAAAAAAGCCGTCGCTGGCATCGTTAATCAAGCGGCGGTCCTAGCCGCCGGGATCGGTGCGACACCAATCCCGTTCGCCGATGCCGCGCTGCTTGTTCCAAACCAGGTTGCGATGATCGCTCGGATCACCGCTGCCTACGGATTGCCACCGAGTCGGACCAGGGCGCTTGCAATTGCCGGCTCCGTCGTCTTGACCGGCGGCGCCACGATGGCGGGTAAATACGCGGTTACCAATCTTTTGAAGTTTGTGCCAGGTGGTGCCATCGCCGGCTCGGCGATTTCGGCAACCGTTGCCGGTGCTCTCACCAAGGCGGTGGGGATGGCATGGGCAAGGGTCTGCGAATACGCAATGAGTTTGACCCCAGAAGGCCGGGATGCTTTTCTGGCGAGTTCTGAGGTCACCGAGAAGTTCGTCGGCTTCCTGAAAGCCGGGAGTTCGGCTTCCGGGATCGCTAAAGCGGCTAAGCGCGCTCTAACCTAAGGTAATGACTTAGTCCGCACCACGCCGAGGAAGTAACCAGCAAAAGGAGAGTCCATGAAAAAAGTGCTCCTAGCGCTCGCGGCGGCCGCTGGTGCCGCCGCCGGTGTAATCATCTGGAAGCGCCGTGGCTCCGTCTCAGCACTAACTGAGGTGCCCGAAACCTGGCCGAAGTCAGTTGCCTCGACAGCCGATGTCGCTACCAAGGTGGCCGATCGCTCAGCGCAGGCGGTCACCGACACCGCTGCCAGTGTTGCTGACACCGCGGTGGCTGCGGGCGCCTCGGCTAAGAGGGCCGCAAAAAAAGCTGAGACCAAACAGGGGACCGCTAAGAAAGCCGCTGCCAAGAAAGTGGTCGAGCCCGAGGCGTAATTGACCGGTGCCCGTGCGCTTTGAGCGAACTGGGGCACAGCGGTTAGGCCAGGAGTAAATGGTTGATGCACAATGTTTGCTAGAGATCAGTAGTTTTCGGGAGGTGGGTCGTGCGGTCGCCGGAGTCGTTGTACACCATTCACCAAGATCCAGCCGCCTTGGATCGACCGGTGCTTGTCTACGCTTTCTCTGGGTTTGTCGACGCCGGTGGCGGGGTTCGCCTCGCGGCTGCGCATATCTTGGAAACGTGTGAACATACCCTGATCGCATCATTCGATATTGACGAGATTCTTGACTACCGTGCTCGGCGCCCACGCATGTCTTATGTGGTCGACCACTTTGCCTCCGTAGAAATGCCGCAGGTTACCTTGCATGAAGTCATCGATGCGAATGGTGAGTCCTTTCTCTTACTGGTTGGCCCTGAGCCCGATTACCAGTGGCAACGATTCATCGCGGCGATTGAGGGTTTGGTGCGACGCTTCGAGGTTCGACTCGCGGTCGGGCTCTCCGCCATCCCATGGCCAATTCCACACACGCGACCACTAGCCGTGACCGTGCACGGCAATGAGCCGGCACTCCTAAGCCCTTACACATCTGTCCTTGGTGAGATTGAGGTTCCGGGTCACCTCGGTGCAATGCTTGAACTACACCTTGGCGAGCAGGGGATCCCTTCGATGGGGATAACGGCGCAAGTACCCCATTACCTTGTGCAGTTTGAATTTCCGCGGGCGGCTCAAACCTTGCTCAATGGAGTAGCTGCGCTAGCAGGCCTAGTTCTACCGACCTCGGATCTCCAGCCGGCTGCGGTGCGCGCTGAGCGTGAGGTCGCGGAGCAACTTGACGGCAATGATGAGTTCGCGACGGTTGTTGCGGCTTTGGAGCAGCAGTACGACCAATTGAATGCTCTGCAGCAGGGCGCAACCGGCGGTATTTCCGATCTCACTCCGGCGGGCGGAGTTCCGACCGGCGATGAGATTGCGGCTCAGGTCGAAGAGTTCCTGCAGAGCCTGGCCGAAGGTGACGAGCCGAAAGATCCAGACAACTAGTCGAAACTATTTGCAGATCTTGCCGCTGGTTGGTGCCACCCCGGTTATTAAGAAGTTGTCAATCAGCTGATCAATGCATGTTGACCCGGCACCGTATGCAGTGTGGCCATCGCCGACGTACGTTAATAGTGAGCTTGTGGGCAGCTGCTCATGCAGGGCCAATGCCCACGAGTACGGAGTCGCCGGGTCGTATGTTGTTCCGACAACCAAGATGGGCGCGGTAGTTTTTGAGGTAACCGGCACCGGTTTGCCAACTAAATGATCAAACCAGTAAGTACACGGCGCATTTCCCCAAGCGATCGCCCGCGCCATTTCCGGAACCGCGGCATTCTTTGACCATGACTGCGCCGCGGCGGCCAGGCCAGTGCGGCCCGGTGTCGCGGGTACGTCTAGACAGGAAATCGCATAGAAAGCGGAGTTTTGATTACTACCGTATCGGTTCTTGCCGATTCGGTCGGTGGCCTGATCGGCCAGCCATTGGAGGTATTCGCCGCTGCCGCGCTCGGCTTGGCGCAGTGCCGAGCGCAATGAGCTCCAGAACTGGGGTGTGTACATACTCCAAAATAACGCGGTCACCGCCTGGGCCTGGTTTAAAGGTTCGTACCCATCGGTTGGTAGCGGGCGTTGTTCCAAGGTGGTGAGGAGGTTATTGATACCGGTGAGCACATCTTGTTTTGTGCCGGTGTATGGGCAGTTGCTGCGCTTGGCGCAGTCCGTGGCAAAGCGCACGAGGGCGCCTTGGAAGCCGGCAGATTGCCCCTTGGAGATCGCCATGGCGTCCAAACTTGGGTCGACCGCGCCATCGAGCACCATCAGGCCAACTTGTGTCGGGAACTCCTGGGCGTACAGGGCACCCAAGACGGTGCCATAGGAAAATCCCAACAGATTTAGTTTCTCGTCGCCAAGTGCAGCCCGCATGATGTCAAGATCACGCATGGTGTTTGCTGTCGAAACATATGGAGCAATTCGCGGCGAGTAGCGCAGGCACCCCGAACTGATCGCACCGGCCAACTTCAGCAGTGCGTTCTGCTCGGCTCGGGAATCAGGTGTTGGGTCTGACAAAAGCCAACGGGTAGTTTGTGTTCCGGTCATGCAGGTTACCGGTGCCGAATCTGCGACACCGCGTGGATCGAAACCGACGATGTCGAATTGGCCTCGGACCTGCGGTGCGACGATGTTCGCAACCGAGGTCGCGAAATCGGTACCGGCACCACCTGGCCCACCAGGGTTCACCACGAGTGACCCTTTGAAATTAGTGCCCGTGTGCGGTACCCGGGCGAGGGCAATTTGGATGTCGCCGGCGGCTAAATCACCGTAATCCTTGGGTACGGTCAACTTGGCACACTGCCGGCCGCCGGCACATTCGGTCCAGCTAAGGCGCTGCTGGGTGTACTTGGATAGCTCGGCAGCGGCCGCCGGGGGCAGCGCGAAGGCGAGCAGGGCCGCACCGGTCGCCAGCAGCACCGTCTGAGCAATGGGCCGGCGCCAATTCGGGGGTATCACATAGGCACCGTACGTCACGGTGTGCCGGTTGGCGTAAATTTGGTCCCCGGTCGCTCTACCGTGGCGGGCATGGCAGGCTGTGGGGGCTTGACAGTCGTTCTTTGAAGGGAAGTTAATGACCGGCAACGCCACATTTCGCTACGCCGATACGGCAATTTTGGCGGTATCTGTTGCCGATGCACCAATTGTTGTCACCTCTGCCGAGATTGACAATCAACTCCTCGACACCTACGCCCGGGTTGGTCTTAAGCCGGGAATGCTCGAGATGCTGGCGGGGATCTCCGAGCGGCGCTGGTGGCCGGTTGATGTCACCTTTGCCGACGCTGCGGCGATGGCCGGTGCGAAGGCGCTGGCCGATGCCGGAGTCGATCCAACCCAGGTTGGCCTCCTTATTGACACCTCGGTTTGTCGTGATGCGCTGGAGCCAAGCGCCGCGGTCGACGTTCATGCGCAATTGGGTCTGAGTTCATCCTGCTTGAACTTTGACCTGTCCAATGCCTGCCTCGGCTTTATTAATGGAATGCAATTAGCGGCGATGTTCTTGGACTCAGGGCAAATTGACTACGCGCTGATCGTTGATGGCGAAGGCAGCAGGCGACCACAGGAGTCAACGATCACCCGACTGCAGCAAGCGGGCACCACCAAGGACGACGTCCTCGCGAACTTCGCGACCCTTACCCTTGGCTCTGGCGGGGCGGCCATGGTTCTCGGCCGAGCCAGTGAGCATCCAGAAGGACACCGGTTTGTCGGCGGGGTTTCCCGCGCGGCAACCGAGCACAACAAACTCTGCGTTGGCGATATCAACGGGATGAGCACCGATGCTCGCGGCCTGCTCGAGGCGGGTGTAGCGCTAGCCCGGGACGCGTGGGCGGAGGCGACCGAGGTGTTCGACTGGCAAGATCTTGATTGCTACATCATTCATCAAGTCTCCCAAGTTCATACCGCGTCGATCGTCGATGCGCTTGGCATTGACAAAACCAAGGTCCCGGTCACTTTCCCCACCCGCGGCAATGTTGGACCGGCGTCTGTCCCATTTACTCTTGCCCATTTTGCGGCTGATCTTGTTTCCGGACAACGCGTGGCCTGCATGGGCATCGGCTCGGGGTTAAACGCGGCAGTAATTGAAATCACTTGGTGAACCAAGGCGAGTCGGCATCCTTGCCGCCGGCCGGTCTGCTTGACCTAGACCCCAGTTGGTCGCGCCTAGTGGTGGCCTTGGACCACATTGGGAGAAGTTGTACCTGGCACCTCCTTGATTCATTTGCCACCCGGCCCGATGCCACTGCTCGCCTGACCTTGCTTTGTGTCCATGGCAATCCGACCTGGTCGTACCTGTGGCGGCACCTGGTTCGACTGGCCCCGGCCGATGTGCGGGTGATCGCAGTTGACAACCTTGAGATGGGTTTCTCCGAGCGCACTGGCACCCACCGCCGGCTAGCAAACCGCGTTGGGGACCTGAGCGGGCTCACCGAGCAACTTGGTATTACCGGGCCGGTGGTAACGGTTGCCCATGACTGGGGAGGTCCGATTTCCCTAGGCTGGGCCCTAGACCACTTACCCCAGCTCGTCGGTGTAGTTCTTCTGAACACCGCGGTGCATCAACCAGCCGGCGCCCGCGCGCCGGCGCTGATTCGGCTGGCGCGCAGCGGCCCGTTGCTGGCATTGAATACGGTACGTACGACCGCCTTTTTGCGTGGGACTACGGCACTTAGTGGCTCGAAAATGACGAAGGAAACAGCCAGGGCCTTTCGGGCGCCGTACCAAACCCCCGGCCGGCGAGTGGCTATCGGTGATTTCGTCGCCGATATTCCCCTCGAACCCGACCATCCAAGTGCCGATGCGCTCAACTCGATAGCCAATGGTCTGACCAAGCTCGGGCCGGTGCCCATGTTGTTGCTCTGGGGGCCGGGGGATCCGGTATTTAGCGATCTTTATCTAGGCGATCTCATGATGCGGGCGCCGCATGCCGATGTTCATCGTTATGAAGGTGCTCGACACCTAGTAAGTGAAGATGATGATCGAGTGGTGCCGGATCTACTGCGTTGGGTTTCGGAACTTTCCACGGGGGCGTTCAACAACTCACAGCGGTTGGCGGCTGCCCCCGCCAACCAGGTGCTCGGCACCAGACTTTGGGATGGTCTAAATGATGCGGCGACGCGAGGGCCAACCAACACGGCGATTGTCGAAATGTCAGGTGCCGGTCGCCGCGTCACTTGGCGCCAGCTCGCCGATAAAGTCGATGAATTGGCCGGCGGCCTGCACGCGCGCGGCATTAACGCCGGTGACCGGGTGGCCCTGCTCATCCCACCCGGCGCCGATTTAATCGCGGTCGTCTACGCCTGCTGGCGCATCGGTGCCGGCGTTGTCATCGCTGACTCCGGATTAGGGGTCAGCGGAATGCGTCGGGCCATCCGGGGCGCCGCACCAGATCACGTGATCGGGATTTCTCGCGGGCTGGCACTGGCACGAACCTTGCGCATCCCAGGCCTACGTCTTTCGGTCAAGGAACTGGCTGCGATCGCGCGACTGGGTGCGCCAATACCGCCGGAGCCAGCATCGTCTGCCACCGCCGTCATCGTATTTACCTCCGGGGCCACGGGTCCGGCTAAAGGCGTTGTTTACCAGCAAGCGCAGGTCGCGGGTACCCGCGATGTCTTACGAAGGCATTACGCAATGACATCAAGTGATGCGATTGTCGCTGCGTTTGCACCCTGGGCGGTGTTCGGCCCAACCCTTGGGGTGGCATCGGTGATCCCCGATATGGATGTCACCAAGCCGCGGACTTTACAAGCCGTAGCACTTGCCGAGGCGACCGCCGCGGTCGGCGGCACGTTGCTGTGGGCTTCCCCGGCAGCATTAACGAGTGTGATCGAAACCGCTAGCGAGTTGTCGACAGTGCAACGGCAGAGTTTTAAGTCCCTGCGACTGGTGCTGGCGGCCGGTGCTCCGGTGCCATTGCAATTACTTGAACAAGTTCAGGAGTTGGTGCCCGCTGCCGAAATCCGAACTCCATACGGAATGACCGAGGTACTGCCGGTTAGTGAATCAACGCTGCCGCAGATTAGGGCGGCCGCGGGTGGCAATGGCGTGTTGGTGGGTCATCCAGTCAGCGGTGTCAAGATTGCGATAAGCGCACTCGATGAGCAAGGCCGGCCGGCTGGCCCACTGAGTACCGATATTGAAGTCACCGGGGAGATCTGTGTACAAGCAGCGCACATGCGCGATCGGTATGACCGGTTGTGGGCTACTTCCGCGATGGCAGCCCGTGATAGCGGCTGGCACCGCACCGGTGACATCGGCCATCTTGACGCCAGCGGCCGGTTGTGGGTTGAGGGGCGCCTCGCGCATCTGATTGTCACGGCTTCTGGCCCTGTTACCCCAGTTGGTGTGGAACAGCAGGTTCAGCAATTGCCCTTCGTGCGGCTGGCGGCGGCGGTTGGCATTGGCCCGATCGGCAACCAGCAGGTCATCGTGATCGTCACCACCTGTGATCAAACTGCCAAGGGGTTACTTGATGTTGACCGAACGCAACTGGTGCGGGCGCAAGTCCGGGGCATTGAGATCGCAGCGGTCCTTGTGCGCGATGAGCTACCTGTTGACATCCGTCATAATTCAAAAATCGATCGAACGGCCCTTAGTAGATGGGCTGATGAGATCTTGGCCGGACACCGCTGATGCGAGTACTCGTTACCGGAGCTAGTGGGTTACTGGGTGCAGTGACCGCAAAGGCAATCGCGGGCAGAGGCCACGAAATTGTGGTGTTTCAGCGTCGGCCAAGCGGCCTGCCATTTGACGAAGTCAGAGGCGACCTACTAGACAATGAGGCGCTCGCGCGTGCACTTGTCGGCGTCGATGGGGTGGTGCACCTGGCCGCCAAAGTGTCGATCACCGGATCTCGGTCGGAGTTCGAGTCGGTAAACGTGGAAGGCACCCGTCAACTGCTTCGTTTCGCGAAAGCGGCGGGTGTCCGCAATTTCGTCTACGTTTCGTCGCCATCGGTTGCCCATGACGGGCTGCCGATCATCGGATCTGGTGCGTTGTCGGCTAACCCGCAGACGGCGAAGGGCTGGTATTCCGTCACGAAAGCTCAGGCCGAGATTCTCGCGCTGGCGGCAGACGAGCCTGATTTCGCCGTGGTCGCAATTCGTCCGCATCTGGTCTGGGGGCCAGGTGATGAGCAGCTCATTGGGCGCATCATTGCGCGAGCGCGCGCCGGGCGTTTGTTTTTGATCGACCATGGTGTTGCGCTCATTGATACCACTTATGTCGACAATGCGGCATCGGCGCTAGCCGCCGCCATCGAGCAGGTGGCCGAGCCCAAGGTGCACGGCCGGGCGTTCGTGGTGACAAATGGCGAACCGAGAACCGTTGCGGAGTTACTAACGCAGATAACCCGGGCGGCTGGGTTGCCAGCCCCGACCCGCAGTGTGCCATTTGGTGCGGCATATCGGGCTGGGCAACTGGCCGAACGGGCCTGGGGCAGCCGGGGCGCCGAACCACCACTTACCCGGTTCCTAGTCGAGCAATTGGCCACCGCCCACTGGTTTGATCAGCGCCAGACGCGCGCGGCACTGGCCTGGACCCCGCAGGTGCGCCTGGCAACCGGTTTCGAGCTCCTGATGAACTGGTATCAGCAGCGTTGACCGCGGCGTGGCGCTGCTACCTCACGGGCGCCGGTACCCTTAGCATGAGAAAGGCCCCTCAAAGTATGAGTTTGAGGGGCCTTTCTGTGAAGCCAGTTGCCTTCTGCCCGATTGCTCGGGGCGCCTGCGTCCTGTGCAGCTCCGCCGCGCTCGCTCCCCGTTTCCGGTTCACCAGTCGATCTTTTCTGACCTCTCACACCGTGTCCTGCAACCAACCCCGCCAGCACGCAGAGTTCCGGAGGTCAAGCCTTCGGTTCGGCTGTCATTCTTCGATCTGACCCTTGCCTTTCGGCTCGGTAGGTAATTTCTAACAGTACGCAAGTCAACACGCAAGCCAAATTCAAAAATATTTTGAAATAATTTTTTTTGAACGCCTCACGTTTAACACTGGCAACGTCAGCACATCAAACCACATGAAATTGCTGTGAATACGCACGGCACGGCGCACGTTGATTCGCCGGGCACATCTTTGGTCCACCTGGCATCAGGACCAAAGCCTCCGCACAGCCGGTGCAAAAACCTTTATGCTGCAAGGGATATTGGCAGTTGTCTAAGGAGGAGATCATGGGCAAGTTGGACGGCAAAGTGGCGATCGTGACCGGCGGCGCCCAGGGTATGGGGGCGGCCGATTGCGCGATCTTGGCAGCTGAAGGTGCAAGGGTTGTTGTGTGTGATGTGCTTGATGAACAAGGTGCGGTTGTTGCCAAACAGGTGGGCGGTGAGTATCGCCACTTGGATGTCGCGGACGAGGATAACTGGGCAGCGGTGGTGGCCGAGGTGGTAAAAGAACTTGGGCCGGTCGACATCTTGATCAACAACGCGGGCGTTGTTGGCTTTACCCCGGTCGCGGCAACGGCTCTTGCGGAGTGGAATCGGGTGATCAGCGTCAACCTCACCGGAGTGTTCCTCGGTATTCGGGCGGTGGCTGCCTCGATGAAGGCAGGTGGTGGCGGGGTCATCGTGAACATCTCGTCAACCGCTGGCCTGACGGGCTACCCGAATCTGGCGGCTTATGTGGCCAGTAAGTGGGGCGTCCGGGGTCTGACAAAGTCGGCGGCCCTGGAGCTAGGGCGCGACAATATCCGGGTGGTCTCGGTGCATCCAGGCGGTATCCGCACCCCGATGACGGCCGGCCTGGAGCTCGGGGAGATGTTTGCCAGCCAGCCCATCCCACGGATCGGCGAGGCCGATGAGGTGGCGAAACTGGTGCTCTACCTGGTGGCTGATGCGACCTACTCAACCGGCACCGAGTTCGTCATCGACGGTGGCGCGACCGTCGGTCAGGCGCTGACGGTCGCGGTTGACCCCGAATAGCCCGCACCGGTCGCGTTGCCCGGGCAACCCCTTTGGCATATAGTTGAAATCTTAACTAACCGGAGGAGTTGCCCATGCCCGCTGTTAGCGTTGCCGATGTTTTGGTGCTGCCACGTATCAGCGAACCCGATGCGACCGCGGTGGTGCGTCCGGTTAATCAAGTGGTGACCGCACTGGCCACTTTCGAGGGCGAAGGCTTTCCGGTGCGCCGGCCATTTCCTGGGCGCATGTCACTTCGACAGTCCGATCCGTTCTTGCTGCTCGATCAAATGGGAGCGGTTGAATGGGGCGCCGGTGAACCCAAGGGCACTCCGTGGCACCCGCATCGCGGCTTTGAGACCGTTACTTACATCATTGATGGCGCATTCGAGCACCAAGACACCGCCGGCGGTGGTGGCCTGATCGCCGACGGTGCGACCCAGTGGATGACCGCTGGCTCGGGTCTGCTGCATATCGAAACCCCGCCGGAAGCCTTGGTTAGTTCTGGTGGTCTTTTTCATGGGGTGCAGTTGTGGGTTAATTTGCCGGCCGCCTTGAAGATGACCGCGCCCAGATATCAAGATATTTCTGCGTCCTCGGTAACTTTGGCGGCAAGCCACGACGGCGGCGCATTGGTTCGCATTATTGCCGGCGAGCTCGGCGGGATTTCTGGGCCGGGTGTCACCTGGACGCCAATAACTTATGCGCATGCAACGGTGCAGCCGGGGGCCAAGGTCACGCTCCCTTGGAACCGAAGCTTTAATGCGATGGTCTACGCACTCTCAGGCCGAGGATCTGCCGGTGTCGAAAACGTGGCTTTTGGTGAAGGTCAGTTAGTCGACTTCGGGGCGGGTGATGCGATCACTTTCGCAGCCGATACGAAACAGGATTCAAAATCCCCGACCCTTGAGGTGTTAATACTCGGCGGTAAGCCCATTGGTGAGCCGATCGCGCACCACGGCCCATTTGTAATGAACACCAAAGACGAGATCAATACCGCTATCGAAGATTTCCAAGCAGGTAGGATGGGGCAGATCCCGGCAACTGCGCGTCGCTAGGTAAATTCAAACTTCATTCAGGGGGCGCCATGACCACCCGCCGGTTGCCGAGGTGGCATGAGGTCAAGCCGCTGCTTGGTACCGAAAACCCATTCGCGAATCGACGGGCTCATGCTCTGGCGCGCGCGGCGAATATTTGGGATCTACGTGCATTGGCTAAGCGCCGTACGCCCGCGGCTGTATTCGACTATACCGATGGCGCCGCCGGCGACGAGTTAGCGCTTACGCGGGCCCGTGAGGTGTTTGGCCGTCTGGAGTTCGAACCACGAGTCCTGCGCGATGTGTCGAACCTCGATACCAGCACTGAAATTCTTGGTGCTGTAAGCGCATTACCCATCGTGCTGGCGCCAACAGGTTTCACCCGGATGATGCACCACGCTGGTGAGCCGGCGGTGGCAGCGGTGGCCGCAGGCATCGGCATTCCGTACTGCCTTTCCACCCTTGGTACCACCTCCATCGAGGATTTGGCGAGCGCGGCGCCAAGTGCACGACGGTGGTTTCAGATCTATCTAATGCGCGACCGAAGCCTGCGCACAGGTTTGCTCGAACGGGCGGCGGTTGCCGGCTACGACACCTTGATGCTCACAGTGGACGCTCCGGTAGCAGGGATACGTAATCGCGATATCCGAAATGGCTTAACCGTCCCACCAAAGCTGTCGCTGTCGACACTGGCCAATATGTCTCGGTACCCGAGTTGGTGGTTCAACGTGCTGACCACCGAGCCACTGGAGTTTGCAACGTTTAGAAGTTCAGAAGGCACGGTCGCCGACCTAATGAACAAAGTATTTGACCCATCGTTGACTCCGGCCGATGTCACTTGGGCCCGCGAGACTTGGCCCGGCAAACTGGTCGTCAAAGGGGTTCAGTCGGTTGCTGATGCGAAATTGCTAGCCGACCTGGGGGTTGACGGCATTGTCCTTTCGAATCACGGCGGCCGACAACTAGATCGAGCCCCGGTGCCACTTGAGCAACTCCCACAAGTAAAGGCGGCGGTCGGTGGGCATGTCGCCGTTTTCATCGACGGTGGTGTGCTAACTGGTGGCGATGTGGTTGCGGCGGTGGCACTAGGAGCCGATGCGGTGCTTATTGGACGGGCGTATCTTTATGGATTGATGGCTGGAGGGCAGGCGGGCGTGCAGCGTGCCATTGACATCCTGCAACAAGAGATTCGTACGACGATGGCGCTGTTAGGCGCGCGCAGTATCAGTGAGCTAGATCCCGGGAGCGTCAGGATACTCAGCTCAAATCAGGGTGTTGATTTAGCTTGATCCGCTCTTGCGCCGGTGCTCGCGCTTACCGCCGGCTTTACTTGATTCGTCCTTGACCCCGCCAGTGTCGGCATCACGGTCTGCACCCGAGTGCCCACCCTTCTTGTTCTTGGCCTCAAGTGCCAAGCGGAAGCGTTCCTTTGGGTCATTGGGGTCGGGAGTCTGGGGGGTCTTGGGGGTCTTCGCGGTTGCCATGGGTCAATTCTTGCACTCGATAAAATGGCGAATGTCATGGGTGCCCGTGGTTGAATAGCAAGATGCGAATCACCAAGGTGCTACTTGGGGTTTTTGTGCTTACGGTGGCCACCACCGCTTGCCAGTCGCCGGCGGGCCCTTTGGCCAGCGTGCTGCCCGCTGATGCGACAGTTATCTACAAATTCAACGATGCTTCGGTACCGCCGGCCTACCACCGCAGTTTCGAGTTGACGATAACCGCAGCGCGGGCGCGGTTAGTTGTGGATAGCTACGGTGACATCCTCGCCGACGAGGAGGTAAGTGGGGTTGATGAGGTGGGCGACGCTTGGGCGAAACTAGTTGAAAACTATGCGCAGGTTACCGCCACTTCAGGCGCAACACCGGAGGCGGGATGTGTTGGCGGTACCAGTCGATCACTTGAGATAACTCAAGGGGAGGTGGTCCTCAAGGATATCTTCATCGATGATTGCGCTGGGGTTAATGAAGTTGCAACGGCCGAGCTGGCCAATTGGATTGCGCCGGCGCAGCAACTCTTCCCCACGATTGATGTGCTAGCGCCAAGTTGATGGCGCCCATTTATCTCCGTCTGATTGGATGGCGGCGTGATGCGGAAGAACATATTCGAAATTAGCGGACGGCTAGCTCCCAAATCCGGTCACGGTGAGCCCCTTGGCAGGGTGGGAGTAATCACTACCCCTCACGGACAAATTCACACTCCGGCCTTCATTCCGGTTGGAACGAAGGCGACCGTAAAAGCGGTACTGCCAGAGACTATGAAGGCCCTGGGCGCCCAAGCGATTTTGTCGAATGCCTACCACCTCTACTTGCAACCGGGTTCGCAAATACTCGACGAAGCCGGTGGCCTCGGCGCCTTCATGAATTGGCCTGGCCCGACATTTACCGATAGCGGCGGCTTTCAGGTGCTCTCGCTCGGCGTCGGATTCAAGAAAGTGCTGGCAATGACCGCCGACACCGTCCGGTCCGACGACGTTATCGCCGCAGGGCGCGATCGACTGGCCCATGTCGATGATGAGGGCGTGACTTTCAAGTCGCATTTGGATGGCTCTATGCATCGTTTCACCCCGGAGGTTTCGATGCGGGTGCAGCACGAGATCGGTGCGGATATTATCTTCGCTTTCGATGAGTGCACCACCTTGTTGAATACTAGGGAGTATCAGGAGCGGTCCCTAGATCGCACTTACGATTGGGCCGTTCGCTGTATTTCCGAGCATGAGCGATTGACCGCCGAGCGGGCGAAGAAGCCCTACCAGGCACTTTTTGGAGTAATTCAAGGTGCGCAGTA
>CAJBZP010000036.1 GCA_903960135.1 uncultured Actinomycetes bacterium
GGGATAAATCCTGATCCTGCAAGTGATCAACTATCGCCAACCGCACCGGATCACCGAGGGCGGCAAACTTGCGGACCCGGCTAGATGGCTGCTCAGTTTCCATTGACTCAGTATATGTTGAGGTAATTCAATGTCAAGTGGCAAACCGGGGCAGCGGGCGCGTTCGGTGAATTGACATAATGTGCATTATCGGCTGTCCATGACCGTCTTGAATTGCTAGGAGCCGCGCGGCTCCGCACGGCAGACTCACGATTGAATAGGGCTTTGGATTGAATAGGAAGAGGTGAACTCCATGGAAATCAACCGCCGCCGACTCCTCTGCATGTCTGGACTTGTCGTCGCTGCGTCCGTAGTCCCGATGAGCGCCGGATGCGCGTTCATCCGTGATGATGACGGACTATCAGCCTTGGCTGCAGATTTCGACGGGTCGATCCTACTGCCGAACGATCCCGGCTTCGACCTTGCGGCATGGCCAAACAACGCGAATTATGCCGGGGTAATGCCCAAGGCCGTGGCCATCTGCGTCAGCACCGCTGACATCAGTCGGTGCATCGGTTGGGTGCGTGACACCGGCAATGAGTTTGCCATCCGATCCGGCGGTCACAATTACGCGGGCTTCTCGACGACGACGGGTCTGCTCGTTGACGTGCGTTACATGAATGCCGTGACATTCGACCCTGGCACCGGAATCGTTCAGATCTCCGCTGGTGCGAACAATCAGGAGGTCGCCGATGCCCTTCGACCGCATGGAGTCTCGTATCCGGCCGGCCGCTGCCCGACGGTCGGCATCGGCGGACTCATCCTGGGCGGGGGTTGGGGCTTTTCCGCGACGCGTCACGGGGCCACCTGCGATTCCCTAGTTGCCACCGATGTGGTGCTTGCTGATTCATCGGTCGTGACCGCAACGCTCGAGTCGAATACCGACCTGTTCTGGGGTGTGCGAGGTGCTGCCGGCGGGAATCTCGGAGTGAATAGCGGTTTTTCACTCAAGTCGTACGCGGCGCCCAACGTGACCGTGTTCAACCTCTCGTGGCCTCCCGTGAAGCAAGTCGAGCTCATGGATGCACTCCAGTCCATGCAGATCGATCACCCGACGGACCTGTCGACACGCTCGAAGATCGTCATGACCGTCGCAACGTCCAATCCAACCCTCGAGCAGTTGTGCGTGACCACAACGGGCCTGTATTGGGGGTCAAAGGCCGATTTCATGGAGATCCTTCAGCCAGTGCTGGCCGTCGCGAAGCCGGTCCCTGACGGCGACCAGACGGGCGTACCGCGAAGCGAGCGCTCCGGTCCGGTGAAGCGGGAGGGGTCCATCTTGGAACTGGGCTACTGGGAGGGGCGGGATTATCTGGCAACCAATGATCCGCAGGGTCTTTACGTGTCGAAGAACAGCTTCCTCGGGGAGCGCATGAGCATCGAGGGACTGAACGAGATGATCTCCTGGATGAGGCGTTGGCCAGGCGGTTCGCTTGCGCAGTTGAACATGGGGCTGATGTTCGCCTTCGGTGGTGCGGTGCGCGACCTGCCGACCGACGCGATGGCATACGTCCATCGTGACTCGAACTTTCTGTTCCAGATAGAGCCGGAATGGACGCCAAGGGACTCCCCCGAGACAGTGGCCGCCATGACCTCGTGGATGGCTGACTATTGGGCGGCCATGCAGACGTACATGCTCCCCCAGTCCTACCAGAACTTCCCCGATCGCAGCCTAGTTGACTTCGCCAGTGCCTACTACGGGACGAACCTTCCCCGGCTTCAGGAGGTAAAGCGCGCATACGATCCGGACAACGTCTTCGCATTTGCCCAGAGCATCCCGATCTGATGTGTGTGTCCTACCTTTCGCGGCCGACGAGTGAGCATACGAATCGCCGCAGCCGATGCCCCCAGCCCTGACCTCGTCTGAATACCACCGACCTGATCATGGTCCGCGGGCGAACTCGGCCCTGCCGTTCGGAAAGCACCTAGGTACCGTCGACGATGCGATCGCTCAGGTGATCGAGTTCTCCCGGGCGCAGGGCAACATTTCGGCCGGTCAGGTGCCAGTGCCAAAGCGGACGGCCCTGAGGCCAGGACGGCGGATTGGGCCGATCACTCCTCGGACGCAACTCACCATGGGTCGGCGTCCCCGCCTAAGCCATTAGGCTAGATCCCGTGTCGAAAGTTCTAACCTCCCTACCCGTTGGCCAACGCGTCGGAATTGCCTTCTCCGGTGGCCTGGACACCTCGGTGGCCGTGGCCTGGATGCGCGACAAGGGGGCGATCCCGTACACGTACACGGCCGATATCGGCCAGTACGACGAGCCTGATATCGCCTCGGTGCCGGGTCGAGCGGGCGAATATGGGGCAGAACTGTCCCGGCTGGTCGACTGCAAGGCGGCTCTGGTTGAGGAGGGCCTGGCCGCCCTCACCTGCGGTGCCTTCCATATCCGCTCAGGTGGCCGGCAGTATTTCAATACCACCCCGCTGGGCCGCGCCGTTACCGGCACGATGCTGGTGCGGGCCATGCGCGAGGACGACGTCGCCATTTGGGGTGATGGGTCAACCTACAAGGGCAACGATATTGAGCGCTTCTACCGCTACGGGCTCATTGCTAATCCGGCACTGCGCATCTACAAGCCATGGCTTGACGCCGATTTCGTCGCCGAACTCGGTGGGCGAAAGGAGATGTCGGAGTGGCTGGTGGCCCATGGGCTCCCCTACCGCGACAGCACCGAAAAGGCCTATTCCACCGATGCCAATATCTGGGGTGCGACACATGAGGCCAAGTTCCTTGAGCACCTGAGTACTTCCATGGAAATCGTCAGCCCGATCATGGGGGTGGCCTTTTGGGACGAGTCGGTGGCGATCAAGACCGAGGATGTCCGAATCCGCTTTGAAAAGGGCCGTCCGGTGGCACTTAACGGCCAGACGTTTGCCACCGCGACCGATCTCGTCCACGAGGCCAACGCCATCGGCGGTCGCCATGGCTTGGGGATGGCCGACCAAATCGAGAACCGCATCATCGAGGCCAAGAGCCGGGGCATCTACGAGGCCCCTGGGATGGCCCTGCTATTCATCGCCTACGAGCGCCTGCTCAGTGCGATCCACAACGAGGACACCATCGCGAACTACCACGCCGAAGGTAGGCGCCTGGGGCGCCTGCTTTATGAGGGCCGCTGGCTAGATCCGCAGGCACTAATGCTGCGGGAGTCGCTGCAGCGCTGGGTAGCTTCGGTCGTGACAGGTGAGGTGGTCCTGCGACTGCGCCGAGGTGAGGACTACACGATCCTTGACACCACCGGACCGGCTTTGACCTACCACCCGGAGCGATTGTCGATGGAGCGCACCGAAGATGCGCCATTTGGACCCCTTGACCGCATTGGCCAGCTCACGATGCGTAACCTCGATATCGCCGATTCACGCGCCAAGTTGGAGTTGTACGCCAGCGGGGGGCAGCTGCCGGCGGGCCAGGCCCGGCTGGTCGGCGAGCTCGAGTCCGGGGACACCTAGGCGGCCGGAACCAATTAGCCCTCCCCCGCGTCCAAATCACAATGCGGCCACCCGGGCATACGGGCGGCCCGCGGATTTGGAAGGACCGGCCGTGAAATCAGCAACGATGCGTGGCACCGGGCTCGGCGCCAACAGTTACGAAAGCGACCGCGCGGTAGAAGCGCCAGAGACCGAGATTGTCCGGTACATCTGTGCGCAGGGCCACCAATCGGTGATTCCATTCTCGATTGAGGCGGAAGAGATTCCAGTTACGTGGATGTGTCGCTGCGGCCGCGAGGCTAGCGTGATGAATCCGGGGCTGAAGATGTCGACCGCGCCAACTGCTGAGCCACGGGTTCAGCGGTCTCATTGGGACATGCTGATGGAGCGCCGCACCATCGCAGACCTCCAAGAGTTGCTCAATGAGCGGCTACTGGTGCTGCGAAACCAAATTGCCCAGGAGCAGCTTCTATCTGCTTAAGTTGTGCGCAAGGAAAAAAGCGTTCTTCAGACTGGGCCCGCGATACCGGGCCCAGTCTGTTCTTTTGGCCCTTGCTCGGTCGCATCAGGTGCATCCATGTTTATGACCTCGCCAACTACGAAGTCACCTTGCCCAAATTCCGGTGCGACATCAGGTGCTGGCGCAAAACCAACCGAGGACGTTAATCCCGAGGCCACGATACGACTTCCAACACGGCGGCGAATGCGCTCCTTGATGGGTGGCAGCAAGAGGACCAGCCCAAGGAGATCAGTGCAAAACCCAGGAATTGCAATGAGCAAGCCAGCAATGAAAGTCAGGGAATGTGTGCCGGCCGCACCCGCGGGTAGGGTGCCGCTGCGCCCAGCGAGGCGAATACTGGCGAACGTAGCGGCCCCGGCTCGGCGCATGACATAAAAACCAATGGGGATGCCAGCGACCAGGAGCAGTAAAGTCCAACCCCAGCCGAGGAGTTGGGCAACCAGCCAGGCGGCGAGGATCTCCAGCAGGGGGTAGCCGAAGAAGAGCAATCGAAACCGCATACCGAACTTAGGTCCTTTGATCGCGGCTTTGGCGGCGCTTGTTTTGCGCCGTGCGCCTGATTCGAGTCACGCGATCGTCAAAGCCCCACACGGTGACCCGCCATAAGGCTTCGACGACAATGCGTTGGCTCATTTTACTCGTGCCGGCGGCGCGCTCGACGAAAGTAATCGGTACCTCAGTAACAACCAGGCCGCGCTGCACCGCCCGCCAGGCTAGGTCAACCTGGAAGCAGTAGCCCTGCGAAGCTACGTCATGCAGATCTAGTTTGCGCAAGGTGTCGGCACGAAAGGCCCGGTAGCCGCCGGTTGCATCGTGCAGGGGCACGCCGAGCATCGTGCGCGTATAGAAATTGCCGCCGCGCGAGAGAATCTCCCGACCCTTCGACCAGTTTTCGGTGCCTCCCCCGGCTATCCAGCGCGAGCCCAAGACCAGATCGGCGCCCCGCAGTGCTGCTAGCAGTCGAGGCAGTTGCTCGGGCTGATGGGAGCCGTCGGCATCCATTTCAACCACCACATCGAATGAATTCTGCAAAGCCCACGAAAATCCGGCTAGGTAGGCCGCGCCTAGCCCCTCCTTGCCGAGTCGGTGCATCACCTGCACCTTGGGCTCGGCCGCCGCGAGTTCATCGGCAATGGCGCCCGTGCCATCTGGTGAGTTGTCGTCAATGATCAAGATTTCGACTTCGGGTACCGATGATCGGACGCGACCGACAATCGCCGCCAACGACTCCCGCTCATTAAAAGTGGGGATGATGACGACAATGCGGCCGAGATCTTCGAAGGTCACGGTCCCAGCCTATGTTCTGCTCCCCGCCGGCCGCGCCGTCGGATCCGAACAACGCTGCCCGCCGCAATAGCGGCAATGCCGAGGCCCGCCAGCAGTAACTCAGGTAGTTTGCCTAGGTGGCCCGCGATAGTGCGGCCGTCAATGAGTGCTACCGAAACCACAAGTGAGCCAACCTCGCCCTGCTGCATCACTGCTTGCACTACACCGTCAGGGGTGATCACCGCCGAGACGCCGGTGGTTGCCGCGACGACCACCGAGCGCCCCGTCTCGATGGCGCGCAGCCGTTCAATACCCAGTTGCTGCTCTGGTTGGGCCGAGCCCCCGAAGGTTGCATTATTTGTTTGTACCGTTATCACCTCGGCGGCACCGGCGACCAGGCGTTGCAGCACTTGATCATCGGAAACTTCGAAGCAGATTGCGTCGCCCACCAACACTCCCCCGATTGGCAGTAGCCCTGGCTTGTCGCCCGCGAGGAAATCCCTTGGGATCTGATCGAATCGCCCGAGGATCGGCGCCAGTTCGGCCCGCAGCGGCACGTATTCACCAAAGGGCACCGGATGGTTTTTGATGTACCGCGCCCCGGGGCCGGTCACGGGATCCCAAACCACGCCCATATTCCAAACGCCCATCGGGTTACCGGGAACTGCAACAACCGCACCAACCAGAATTGGTGCGTTGATGGCTACCGCGGCACGGGTGATATCCGCAGCGACCGTAGGGTCTTGGAAGGGGTCGATATCAGTTGAGTTCTCCGGCCACAGCACGAAATCCGGTTGCTCTACCTGACCCGTGCGCACCTGCTCGGCAAGTAGCATCGTCTGCGCGACATGGTTTTCGAGCACCTGTCGGCGCACATCTAGCGCACTAAGCCCCAATTGCGGAGTGCCACCTTGCACAATCGCGATCGCCACTGTGCGCTGGGTGCTCGTGCCAATTCCAAGTGGTGCCACGAGGCCCACGGTTAAAACCAGTAGCCAAACCGCGAACCACGCGATGCCAGATCCCCGCTGCCCGGCGCGGACGGCCAAGAATGCCGCCAACAAGGTGGTGCCAGCGAGCGCGACCACGAAGGTCACTCCTGGTCGCCCGATAAACGCCGCGTACTTACCGAGCCAGGTGCTCGATTGGGCGAATGCCAAGTCACCCCAGGCGAAGCCACCCCACGGCACCGTGCCACGCAGTGCCTCCTGGATAACCCATAGGCAGGGCACCCAGATCGGCCAGCCCGGTACGCGGGTAACCAAAGCGATGGCGGCGCCCATTAGCGCAACCCAAAGCGCGCAGAGCAGGCTAAGGAGCAACCAAGCATCAACACCTGGCGTTGCCATCCAGGAAATCAAAGGCAGGAAGAACACCAACCCGGTGATGAACGCTAAACCAAATCCCCGTCGCAGGGTGACGCGAAAGATCGCAATAGTCAGGAGCAGCACTCCAACCGGTGCGAGGGCCCCGATGGCGATCGGGGCAAAAGCCAAGTAGCAACAAATCCCGGCCGCGATCGCGAGTGCGATGCCAACCGGTGCGGAGACCAGCTTGCTGTTCATTGCTCGCTCACGCTCATCGCTCTGCCAAGTCGCCACTATCAAACACCGTGGTGCCGGCGACGATCGTCCGCAGGCACTTGGGCCCGCCATCGGTTAAGTCAGGGAAGCCAGCTGCCGAATCCGAGCCTTGCCAGACGGCCAGGTGTGCTGGCGCCCCCGCGACTAGCTGACCAACCCCGAAATAGCCCGCGGCCTGCCACCCGGAAACCGTATGGGAATCGATCGCGGCGTCGAAGGTCAAACGTTGGCCGACTTGATGATGGTTCGTGGCCGCGCGCACGGCTAGCCACGGATCCATCGCTGTGACCGGGCTATCGGAACCCATTGCGAGCAGTACACCAGCGGCCGATACATCGGCAAGACGATTCATCTTGATGGCTCGTCCAACTCCAAGGCGTTGCTCGTACATGCCACCGGGGGCGCCCCAGAGCGCATCGAACATCGGCTGCATACTCGCAATGACTCCAAGTTGACCCAGCACGGCGATCTGTTGGTCGTCGAGCATCTCCGCGTGCTCGAGGCGATGGCCGGCAGCACGCATGGCCGGAACACCACAGCGCTTAGCCGCAGCCGTCAGCCCCGCAATGACCAGATCACTTGCTCTATCCCCGATCACATGGAACCCGGCCTGCACCCCGGCATCGGTCGCCTTAGTGACATGGTCCGCAATGTCGGCTGCGGTTAAATACTGCGCGCCATCGGTACCGGATTCATCCGCGTAGCTATGGCGCAGGCAAGCGGTGCGCGAGCCGATGGCACCATCGACGAATAGATCACCGGCGGCGCCGATCGCACCAAGTGCCAAGGCCTGCTCGATCCCGCCATTGCTCGCAAGCTCACCCCAGTACCCGCAAACCAATGGGCCGGGCTCTACCGCGGCGAGTTCAAGTAACTCACGTAAATCCGCTGGGCTGGAGATAGTCGGGCCGGCCATCTCGTGGAACGCCACAATGCCCTGCGCAGCGGCATGTGCTCGGGTGGTGCGCTGGGCCAGCGCCCGCTGCCCGGTACCTATTGAGTCAAGTGCCGCCTCGCGGGCCTGGTGGTGCGCCTGGCGACTTAGCAGGCCATCGGGTCGAAAGCCCGCGGCTTGCTTAACCCCGGTTAACTGCGCGAGCAACGCACTGCTGACAACCGCCGAGTGCACGTCAATGCGCGATAGATAAACGATGCTGCCCCAGGTCGCTCGATCCAGTTCGGTGCTAGTTGGGGCGCGGCCTTCGGGCCAGCGGGTCTCATCCCAGCCGTGACCGAGGAGGACTGCGCCTTTTGCCTCGCGGGCTGCCGCCGAAATCAACGCCAAGGCTTCGGCTAGCGATGAAGTGTCAGTTAAATCCAGACCCAACAAGGTGAGACCGGTGCTGGTGGCATGCACATGTGCATCAACGAATCCCGGCATGACCAGTGCACCTTGGACGTCGACAATGGCATCCGCGCTGCCAAGGTGGTGCACGGGATCATTGCCGATCCAGGTGATGGATCCAGAGTCCACCAGCATGGCGGTTGGAGCCGCAGAGCCGAAGCGATAAGCCGGTGTGTAGATCACTGCACCGGTTATCAGCAACTTGCGGTGCGCCTGCCAAGAAGGTGCCGCAAAATCTCGGGCCACGAAGCTAACCGCGGCCCAAGCTGCGGCCAATCACCATTCGTTGCACCTGATTCGTGCCCTCAACAATCTGCAACACCTTCGCCTCACGGAAAAAGCGCTCAACGGGGAAGTCTCTGGTGTAGCCGGCGCCGCCGAAAACCTGGATAGCATCAGTGGTTACCTTCATCGCACTATCGGTGGCCATCAGCTTTGCCATCGCCGCAATCGATGTGAAATTGAGCCCGGCATCCTTGCGGCGTGCGGCCTCAAGGTATAGCGCCCGCGCAGCCTCAATACTTGTTGCCATGTCGGCCAACATGAACGAAACGCCTTGAAGATCACGAATCGGCCGGCCGAACTGCACCCGAACCCCTGAGTACTGTACGGCCGCATCGAGTGCCGCCTGTGCCAATCCAACCGCGCACGCGGCGATCCCCAGCCGACCGGCGTCAAGGGCCGCAAGTGCCACCGTAAAGCCCGCGCCCTCGGCTGCAATGCGGCGGGATTTTGACACCCGAGCATCAACAAGGTGGATCTGCGCGGTCGGAGACGAATTGCCGCCCATCTTGTGTTCAGGGGCGGCGGCGGTTAGCCCAGAGGTATCGGCGTTCACCAGCAGGCAACTAATACCTTTCGCTCCCTCATCACCGGTCCGCACCATCAGGTTGTAGAAGTCGGCGACCCCGCCGTGGGTGATCCAGGCCTTGGTCCCGCTGACCAGATAGTCATCCCCTGCATCGACCGCCCGGGTGGAAAGTGCGGCGGCATCTGACCCGGACTCAGGCTCACTCAAACAGTAGGCCCCAAGGAGCCCGCCGCCGAGGAGATCCGGTAGCCACTGCCGCTGTTGATCGTCGGTACCAAAATTCGCCAACGGGAAGCAGGCAAGGTTGTGAACACTGACGCCCACCGCCACGCTCATCCATGCACGTGAGAGCTCTTCGAGGACCTGCAAGCTGACTTCATACGGTTGGTCACCGCCACCAAATTGCTCCGCATACGGCAAGCTCATCAATCCGAGTTCGCCCAGCATGGTGAAGATCTCCCGCGGGAAGTAAGCCGCAGCCTCGGCCTCGTCTGCGCGGGGACGCAACTCTTTAGTCGCGACCTCATGGGTGAGGTCAAGCAGTGAAGCGGCCTCTGGAGTGGGCAGCCGGCGCAAGACGCCGCTGGTTTGCCAGGCAATGGTCATGTGCCTAATGCAATCACTAGTTCGCGCGGCTGAGCGTTGACGGACTCAACGCCATCATCGGTGCAAATCACAATGTCTTCAATTCTGGCCCCGTATGATCCGGCGAGATAGAACCCTGGCTCGATACTAAATGCCATCCCGGCGGTCAGAGGCAGGTGATTGCCGGCGACTATGTAAGGGTCCTCATGTGACTCGAGGCCAATGCCGTGACCGGTGCGGTGGATGAAAAGCTCACCGAGACCTGCATCGGTTAAGACATCGCGCGCAACGGCATCAATGTGCGCACAGGTGGCGCCGGGGTGCACCGCGGCACTCGCAGCCCGTTGGGCCTGGAGGAGTACCGCGTAGTTCGCCGCGAATTCGGAACTTGGTGCGCCGAGGTGATAAGTGCGAGTGCAGTCACTTCGATAGCCATCTGGCATGGTGCCACCGATATCAACGACCACCGGGTCACCGATTGCAAGCACGCGATCTGACACATCATGATGCGGGCTGGCGGCATTTGGACCACTGGCAACTATTACGAAATCCACAGCCACGTGGCCGGCGGCAATAATTAAATTACCGATGTCGATTCCGACTTCGCGCTCGGTTCGCCCGGGGCGAAGTAACTCCGGCACCTTGGCGTGCACCTGGTCGATAGCTGCACCGGCTCGACGCAGAGCTGCAATCTCCTCTGCGTCCTTGCGCATGCGAATTGGGGTGATGAGCTGGCTCGCGAGTACCTGCTTTGCTCGTGGCATCGCGGCCCGCAGATCGAGAACTTTTTGCGCCCACATGTGATCGTCGAGTGCCACTACCGAGGCGGCGCCGACCAACTGTGCTGTCAAGGCATACGGATCGTCGGTCTCCCGCCAGCTTTGAATCTCGATACCGAGCTGACCGACCGGGCTGGCCGTAGCTGCGAGAATTTCCAGTGCTGGCACCACGAGCACCGGATCCGCGCCCACCCGAACCACCAAGCAGGTGAGACGTTCCAAGGGCTTCGCCTCGTACCCGATTAGATAGCGCAGGTCCGGGCCGGGGGTGATGAGCGCAGCATCGATGCCCGCTATCGCCAACTGATCTTGAACGTGCGCTAGCCGCCTGACGAAACTCATGGCCCCACCGTAGGTCATGGCCCCGAGGCCGGCACCAGTTCACCTGAGCACATTGGCACCAAGATGATCTGACAACATACGCACCATGGTCGCTCCCGTGCTCCTTTTGGACACCGCAATGCTGTATTACCGGGCTTTTTATTCACTTCCGGACACCATGACGGCCCCAGATGGCGCACCGCACAACGCTATTCGGGGGTTTTTCGGCACCGTTAACCGCCTGGTCGAGCAGTATCAACCAAGTGGCCTGGCGGCCTGTTGGGATGTGTCTTGGCGGCCAAAGTGGCGGGTCGACATACTCGCTTCCTATAAGACCCACCGACTGGCGGTTGACGAGGCGGGGCAAACCTCCGGTGCAGCTGAAATGCCGGACACCTTGGGCCCGCAGATCTCGGCGATTGCGGCGATCCTAGACGCCATGGGGGTGGCCCGCCCCGGGGCCAAAGATCATGAAGCCGATGACGTAATTGCCTCACTTGCCACAAGCAGCAAAGGGCCCGTGATCATCGTCTCCGGTGATCGTGATCTCGTTCAACTGGTAGACGACAACGTGAGTTTACTGATGACGGTCAATGGCGGTATGGAATTATGGCCACTTCTGACACCAGCCGGCGTGGTCGAGCGATTCGGTGTGCACCCGACCCAGTACGTGGACTATGCGACTCTTCGTGGGGATCCATCTGATGGCTTACCCGGTGTGCCCGGCATCGGCGCCAAGACCGCGGCCGCACTAATCGGGAAGTACGGGTCAATTGACGAGCTCGTCTTGGCAGTTGAGCGCGCCGAGATCACCAAACCCTTGACCCCGCGTTTTGCGAAACTAATTGCCGAAAACCTCGAGCAAATTCATGCGACGCGTCAAGTTGCTACCGCGGTACGTAACTTAGAACTGCCAGTAGACCTCGGGCTGCCAAGTACGCCCAGGGACAGCGCCCGGCTGCAGGACTTGGCCAGCTCATGGGGCGTTGAACGCTACCTTCGGGTTGGCTCACTCCAACTGTGAGGTGTAGGCGATCACACCGCGGTTAATTGAATCCACCGCAAGGTGCGCGGTTGCCCGCATTGGGTCGTCGGTTTCCAAGGCGCTGGTCACCTGCCCCAAGACGTCAATGACTTGGCGGGTCCACCGAACAAAGTCACCGGCTGTTAGATCACTGGAGTCCAAGACCAGTTGCAGTGAAGCCCCGGTCGCCCACCGGTGCAGTGCCCACACAAATCCGGCATCAAGCGCCCTGGTGATATCCAGCCCATGCCTGGCTTCGGCGTCATGGATCATCGCCCAGATGCCGGCCATCTCCCGCAGTGCGCTCTGGACGGCACCACCAGGCAGCCGGGGCGATTCATCGTCCTCGGACCGGCGTGACTCGTACACGATGGCAGAAACCGCAGCGGCTAACTCTGGTGCACTCAGCCCGCGCCAGGTGCCCTCGCGCAGACACTGGGCCGCCAGTAAATCCGATTCGGTGTACAACCCCATGAGCATGGTGCCCGACCTGGTAACCGCTGAACTGTCACCGGGACTGGTCAGGTAACCGAGCTCGGAAAGAACCTCACAGACGCGATCGAATCGACGACCGATTGAGTTGGTGCGACCTTCTACCCGAATCTCCAGATCCTTGATTTCACGCTTCGCCCGCATGTACCTCTCGGCCCACCGCGCGTGCTGCTCGCGATCAGCACACCCATGGCACGGATGATGACGAAGTCGCGACCGGAGCTCCACGACCTCGGAGTCCTCGCCACTTGATTGCCGGCGCGTTCGATCAGGTGCCCAGTCGGCACTCAACTCGCGAAGCGCCGAGGCTAGGTCACGTCGTGATTGGGCATTGCGGGCGTTGAAGCCCTTTGGGATACGCAATTTTGCAATTGCCTCAACGGGAGCCGTGATCTCAACGGTCGAGATCCGGCGCACCTGCCGATCGGCCGTCAAGACCATCGGCCGCGGCTCATCGCGGGTATTGCTACTACCCGGATCGAGCACAACAACCGGACCGGAGCGACGTCCGCCTGGAATGATGAAGACGTCGCCTGCGCGCAAGGCCCGCAGTGAACTAAATGCCGCCTCACGTCGAAGTTGAGCCGCGTTCCTTGTTAGATCCTTCTCCCGCCGGGAGGCATCCTCGCGCAACTGCGCGTACTGCTCGAAATCACCTAGATGGCATTGCATTGCCTCTCGGTATCCCTCGAGTGCTTCTTCGTGCTTGCGCAGCGAAGTTGCCAGCCCAACCACCGATCGGTCCGCCTGAAATTGCGCAAATGAGGTTTCCAGGACTTCACGTGCGGCGTGGTGGCCGATCCGGGAGACCAAATTCACCGCCATGTTGTATGACGGCTGGAACGAGGATTTGAGTGGATAGGTGCGAGTCGAAGCCAGTCCAGCAAGGGCCCGTGGGTCTAGGCCTAAATGCCAGAGCACTACCCCGTGTCCTTCGACATCGATCCCGCGCCGACCGGCGCGACCGGTTAATTGGGTGTACTCCCCCGGGGTTAGATTCACGTGTGTTTCGCCGTTCCACTTAACAAGCTTCTCCAACACCACCGACCGGGCCGGCATATTGATCCCCAGAGCCAAAGTTTCGGTCGCGAAGACAACTTTCAATAGGCCCTGCTGGAACAGGCTCTCAACAACTTCCTTGAAAAGTGGAAGCAAACCAGCATGGTGCGCAGCAATACCGCGCTCGAGGCCCGCCAGCCAGTCTTCATACCCGAGTGCGGTCAGGTCACCCGGCGGTAAATTGCCGGTCACCTCGAGAGCAGCTGTGCGGATGGCCTTGCGTTCTGCCGGGTTCGTGAGTTTGAGGCCAGCGTGCAGGCATTGCTTTACCGCATCATCGCAACCGGCCCTGCTGAACAGGAAATAGATCGCCGGCAGCAGGCCATCGCGGGCCAAACGATCAATTGCGTCACTTCGCCACGGGGTATGTGAACTGCGGTGCCGACCCCGGCCGCCGCGGCCGCTGGCACCCTGCCGGCTATTGTCAGTTCGCCCATTGCCAGATCGCTCATTTCGGGTCTCATCACGGGCGATCTGCTCAAGGTCGGGATTAACAAGTGTTTGCTCGTCATCGACGAACAGGTCAAACATCCGAGAGCCGGCCATGACGTGCTGCCAAAGTGGTACCGGCCGGTGCTCTTCGACGATGATGTCGGTATCGCCACGGACGGTAGCCAGCCAGGCACCGAACTCCTCGGCATTGCTAACGGTTGCCGAAAGGGCAACAACGGTGACCGACTCTGGTAGATGAATTATGACTTCTTCCCAGACCGCCCCCCGGAATCGATCAGCAAGGTAGTGAACTTCATCCATCACCACATAGGCAAGACCGGTGAGCGTTGACGAACCCGCGTACAACATATTTCGCAGCACTTCGGTGGTCATCACGACAATCGGGGCCTCGCCGTTAAGCGTGTTATCCCCGGTGAGCAAGCCGATGCTGTCGGCTCCATAGCGCTCGACCAAATCGTGGTACTTCTGATTGGAGAGGGCCTTAATAGGGGTCGTGTAAAAGCACTTGCGGCCGGCGGCTAATGCCAGATGGATAGCAAATTCGCCGACCACCGTCTTGCCTGAGCCGGTTGGGGCTGCTACGAGCACGCCGCGACCAGCTGCGAGGCTCTCGCAGGCCCGCACCTGGAAGTCATCGAGTCCAAATTCATATAGGCGGCTGAACTTGCCAAGAGCGCTAGCGCTGGTGCGCGACCGGCCCACCGCTGCGGCGTATCGCTCCGCAGGAGAGGACATGGCCTAAGGCTACGCAGATAAACCAATTAGGGCGCGAGGACTCGCAGGGCGCCAGGTGCAACCTGCACCTGCACCGGCAGCGGCCCAAGTCGTTCACCGTCGGCGTAGGCGACCTGACCCGCAGCGGCCACGGTGACCGACCGGCCCCGAAACATTTGCACGGCCGGGTTAGCGACATGGGTGCCCTTGTACACGGATGGGAAAACGCGCAAAAATACCGCCTTCGAAACCTCGTGGAGCCAGGTGATATCAAGTTCACCGTCGTCAATTACCGCATTAGGGCAGACCCGCATGCCACCGCCGTAGCTGATCCCATTGCCAACGCTGACCAGCATCGCGGTATCGGTATAGGTGCTGCCGTCAACAGTTACGACATAGGGCAGCGCCGAAAAGGTGCGCAGCTCCCCCAAAATCCCGAGCAAATATCGGGCCGCCCCCCGGGGCCAGCGCAGCTTATTGGCCCGCTCATTCACCGAAGAGTCGAAGCCCGTTGACATGACACCTAGGTACCAATGCTGCTCGCCCCCGGGCATGGTTACGCGGGCCAGGTCGATGGTTTTTGGAGTGCCCAGTTGATCGGTGATGACCCGGCCCGCGGCAGCGGGGTCGCCCAGGGGCAGCCCTAGGGTGCGGGCATTGTCGTCACCGGTACCGGTCGGGATTACGCCGAATAGGGTTTTCGTCTGCGCGAGAGCCTGCAAAACCGTATGGATGGTGCCATCTCCACCGCAGGCTACGACAATTTCTATCCCATGGGCCACCGCATCTTGGCTAGCGAGGGCAGCGCCCTCCCGGGAAGCTGGAACGCAGATCGTGGTCTCGATCCCGGCGGCGCCCAATACTTGGGCGGCAATACCTGCCGCCCGCAGCCCATTACCTTTGCCAGCGTGGGCATTGACAATCAAACTTGCGCGCAGCATCAGGGCTTCGGTTCGTCAATCGGCAGATCCGGTTCAATCGGCAGATCCGGTTCAATCGGCAGATCCGGTTCAATCGGCAGATCCGGTTCAATCGGTTCAAGGTCGCTGAGCCCTGGGATGGTAGAGGCCTCATCATCATCAAGGGCGCTGAAATCCTCGTCCTTGGGTCGCCGTCGCGCGCGCCGGCGGTCATTACCAAGGCTAATAAGAATTGCGACGATAACGAGTAGCAATATCGGGCCGGCCAGCAACAGCAAATTGATCGGATCTCCCGTAGGAGTTGCCACTGCAGCAAAGATGAAGACGATAAAAATGATCCACCGCCACCAAGAAACCAAACGGGCACCCGATAAGACCCCGGCGAAGTTAAGCAGCACAATCATCAGTGGTGCTAGGAAGCCGACACCGAATACCAGGATTGTTCGAATAAAGAATGAAAGATAACGATCAACCGAAACGATATTCTCCACGCCCGCGGGCGTGAATCCAAAAAGAATTTGCATGCCATACGGCAGGACGGTGTATGCCAGCATCACCCCGCCGGCGAAGAGCGGAGTCGCAGCAGCGACAAACCCCAAGGCCCAGAATTTTTCGTTTCGACGCAGGCCGGGAGTCACGAAACGCCATAGTTGGTAGAGCCAAATCGGTGCGCTAAGAATGATCCCGGCTACGGCCGCGACCTGAATTTGGAGTACGAATGGATCTGCAACTCCGGTTAACGCCAAAATAACGGTCTGGCCATTGGCCCGCGCCTGCTCAATCACCGTTTCAAATGGGGCGCTGAGCCAGCCAAATAACTGTGGATAGTAGATCCAGCCAACAACCATTCCGAGGGCAATTGCAATGCCGGCTTTTAGTAACCGCGAGCGTAACTCGCGCAGATGGTCCGTGAGAGGCATCGCTCCCGCCGACTTAACCTGCTGGGCTTCGGCCATCGAAAGGTTGCCTGCTAACTGCGTTGGAAACTAGCTCTCGGAAGTTCCCTTGGATTCAACGACCGGGGCTGGCTCGACTACTGGTTCGGCCGGTGCTGGCGCCGAAGTAATGACGTTTGGCTCGTCGCCGCCTACCAGGCCCTTGGTCTCAGCTTTGAAGATGCGCATTGATCGGCCCAAGCCCCTCGCGGCATCTGGCAGCCGCTTTGCGCCGAACAGGAGCGCGATAATCGCGATGAGGATCAACCACTCAGCGCCACCTAGATTTGGCATGCCTATACCTCCGTGTCTTGGCCGACTGGGAAACCGTCCGGCACTGGCTGATCATACGCCGCGAGGGCGGCAGCGGCCTGCGTACTTAGTACATTTCGCAAATCCGCCGGTTCTATCAGTTCGGCATAGCCCCGCAGCGACATGACCAGCCGAACCAACCAAGCCCGGTCATGGGCGTCGATGCTGGCCGTGACGCTGCCGTCCGGGTACTCCTTTTCAACCCGCATCGGGTGCACATCCAAGGCCCACCGGACCTCGGGCCTAAGCTTGATAATGGCCGTGATGGCCATGGTGGCGGCCGTGGGCAGCCCAATTTGCGCTTCGGTGGCGTCTATCACCTCACCAACCTGGGCAGCCACGATGCGATCAACCCGAAAGGTGCGAACCGCGCCGGCAGTTCGGCAAAATCCCTCCAGGTAGGTGCGCCCATCGGTGGCCTGGAGTTGAAAAGGCTCGACATCGCGCTCGGTGACGGTGTCGCCGGCTACCCCGCCGTAGTGCAAGCGAAGCAATCGATTTTGCTGAATCGCCAGGGTGACATTTGATAAAATCCCATCAACCTCTACGTCACTTAGTAGCACCGAAGCATCAACATCACCCACCGCATGTTGGAGCCTGTTGGTTGCCGAAACGAGTGCGGCTCGATCATGGGAGCCGGGCACCTGCGCTAGCAATCGCAGTGCTACCAGCAAGGACATGGCCTCGGCCGGTGAGATCCGAAGTGGCTTGCGCAGGGTCTGCGGATCAATGACATGGATCCGACCGTCATCCCAGAAATCAATATCAACCAATTGGTCCGGGCCATGGCCCGGTAAGCCGCAAACGACCAATAGCCAAAGGTCCTTTTCAAGTTGAGCAGGTGAGACATCAAAGAACGCCGCCGCCGAACTGACCGTTACGCCATCATTTACCGCCAGCCACGGCACTAGGGCAAGCAGGCGCGAGAGCCGGGCGATTGAGCCGCTATCTGACTTCATTCACGATCACCACTATGCACCTGCTCGATGCGTTTAAGTGACTCGCGGACTTCTTGGCGCAAGGTTGCTGGCTCAAGGACCAAGGCGCCGGTGCCAGCCGCGCAAGCCAGCGCCTGTAATTGCTCAGTAGTGCGGGCGCCGACAACAACGGCGCCGGCGGTAAATGGGTCCAGCCTTGTTTTGGACTGGCTCAAGCGGCGCAGTTCGGCACCTTGTCCAGCCAGCACAAAGATCGTTGCCGCCAAAGGGCTGTCGGGCTCATGGGCTCCGACCAATGACCGCGCATCGCAATCCGGCGGCATCGGGTGCTGCTGCAACTCAGCGAAGACCTGCACGGTGCCAGCAATTCTTGATAGCCGAAATACTCGAGTTGCTTCCCGATCGTGATCATGGCCAACGAGGTACCAGTGCCCATCGCTGGCCACGACGGCCCACGGATCAACCCTGCGTCTCATGGCTTTTTGGGCATTACCCGACCGGTAGTCAAATGCCACCACTCGTTGTTCGCGTACCGAAGTGAATAACGGGAGAATTGCGGCATCGGTCTCGGACCAACGCACATTTACCCCGGGTGAAAAACCCGACGTCGTGACCTCTGACTCCTGCGCGGCCTCGAGCTTTCGAAGTGCCGTGGTCGCGGCGGGACCCATTATTGCTTCGTCCCAGACGCTGGCGGCCAACGTCAGGACTGCGAGTTCCTCAGCGGTAAATGACAAACCCGCTAATTCGTAATCCGTAAGTGAGATTCGGTAGCCCTCGACTTCGCCATTGACATCGGTGACGGTGTCGATCGGGATGCCCATCCCCCGCAGTTCATCCTTGTCGCGTTCGAACATGCGCTCGAAGGCGGCGGCACTGGGTGCGTCAAGGTATCCGGGGACAATACTTTGAATGTCGGCGCGTTTGACAGCGTGCCGACTGGCCATCAGGCAGAAAACTAGATTCAGAAGGCGCTCAGTGCGGTCAATTCGCGTTGACGCCATTGCGGCCTAGCCGACGCTCAACAGATCGATGATGAAAACCAAGGTCTGGCCCGCCAGCCGATGTCCGGACCCGGCCGCACCGTAGGCAAGGTCTGGTGGAATAACCAACTGCCGGCGACCGCCAACCTTCATGCCGGGGATCCCCTCCTGCCACCCGGCGATCAATCCGTTCAACGGGAAGGTGATGGATGCGCCACGATCCCAGGAAGCGTCAAATTGCTCACCGGAGTCAAAATCGACACCTACGTAATGCACTTCGACCTGACCACCGGCCACCGCTTCTGCGCCTGTGCCAACTATTAGGTCGGTGATGACCAATTCGGTGGGCGCCGGACCTTCGATGAATTCAACCTCTGGCTTAGTGCTCATCTGCTGCCCCAATCACAAGTCGGCTAGGAAACTGCGGTTACCTGAACAATGAAGATCAGTGTTTCATCGGGCTCAATGCCAGAGCCTGACGGCGGGTTAGGCCCGTAGGCCAAGGCACCTGGGATCAGCAAAAGGCGCTCGCCACCCACTTTCATGCCGGGTAACCCATCGATCCAGCCCTGGATCAAGCCACCGGGATCAAGTGGAAAAGCCGCCGGGGCGCCCCGGGCCCAGGAGGAGTCAAACATAGTTCGGCTGCTAAGGCCGATCCCGCAGTAGTTAACTTCTACGGTTGCCCCGATGGCCACCGGTGCTCCGGAGCCGGTTACTAGGTCAACGGACACCAATTCACTGGCCGGGCTGGCCCCCGCTGCGACCGTGACGGTGGGTACGCCAGCTGGGTCCAGTTGCACAACGACACCGTCGACCTCCTGGCCTTCCATCGGCGCTGACTGCGCCGGTACCGGGGGTTGGGCCAGTGCGCAATTTGAGGTAGCGAACGGTGCCAGAGCCGCGTCAGTTACCGTCGCCGGGCTCGGGGTCGGGTCACTGGCAGACCCGCCGGAGCAACCAGATAGCAAAGCCACTGCGAGTGCGATGGACGTGACGAGGACACTTGATCTAAGGGTGCGGCGCATTGCATAACCTTAACCTGCCCTCACATACTGGCAATCAGGCGCTCAACTCGCTCATCAACAGCCAAGAATGGATCCTTGCAGAGTACGGTTCGCTGGGCTTGATCATTTAATTTCAGGTGCACCCAGTCCACGGTGAAATCCCGATGCTTTTCTTGAGCCCGGCGCACGAAATCGCCGCGCAATTTGGCCCGGGTGGTCTGGGGCGGGGTTGATTTAGCCGCGAAAACATCAATATCCCTTGAGATGCGATCAACCAGGCCCTGGCGCTCCATGATCGAGAACAGGCCGCGGCCCCGAGCAATATCGTGGTAGGCCAGATCCAACTGGGCAATACGCGGGGCCGCCAAGGTGAGGTCGTGCTTGGCCATATAGCGCTCGAGCAGTCGCAACTTGATCGCCCAGTCAATCTCTCGATCAATAAGTGAAAGATCTTCGGCTTCGATTGCCTTCAAGGCGCGACCCCACAGCTCAAGGACACGCGCGGTGGTGGCATCTGCGGTCAGGCCTCGACGATCTGCAAATTCGGCAGCCTTCTCGAAGTATTCCCACTGCATCTGGAGTGCTGACAACTCGCGCCCGGTACTGAGCTTTACTTTCTTTCGACCTGTCAAGTCGTGGCTCATCTCGCGGATGGCTCGGATGGGATTCTCCAAGGACATATCGCGCATGACGACCCCGCCTTCGATCATTCGCAGGACGAGGTCAGCGGTGCCAACTTTTAGCAAGGTCGTCACTTCGCTCATATTGGAATCACCAACTATTACGTGGAGTCGGCGGTAAAGTTCGGCATCCGCGTGCGGCTCGTCACGGGTGTTAATGATTGGCCGCGAGCGCGTGGTGGCGCTGGAGACCCCTTCCCAAATGTGGTCGGCACGCTGGCTCACGCAATATTGGGCGCCGCGGGGTGTTTGCAGTACCTTGCCGGCACCGGTGATTATCTGGCGCGACACCAGGAACGGAATTAGCTGATCCGCCAGCTTCGCAAACTCACCATGACGCTCGATCAAGTAGTTCTCATGGCAGCCGTAGGAGTTACCGGCCGAGTCCGTATTGTTCTTAAAGAGGTAGATGTCACCGCTGATGCCTTCATCGTGCAGGCGCTGTTGGGCATCGGTCACGAGACCTTCGAGAATTCGCTCCCCAGCACGATCGTGAACCACAAGCTGTTCGATGCTGTCGCATTCAGCCGTGGCATACTCCGGATGCGAGCCCACATCTAGATAAAGACGGCTGCCATTACGTAAAAAGACATTACTGCTACGACCCCAGGAAACAACGCGCCTGAATAGATAGCGGGCAACCTCATCTGGGCTGAGTCGGCGCTGGCCCTTGAACGTGCAAGTGACCCCGTATTCGGTCTCAAGTCCAAAAATCCTGCGGTCCATAACAGCACCATAGGCCAAGGTCAGCGCAGGAGCTCGTTCATTGTGCTGACACTGATGCGGTTGAAGGTACGCCGTGGCCGGTTTCGATCCAGTACCGCAACCTCGAGTTGTTCCGCTGAAAGCTCCTTGACTTCATCGGAGCCAAATTGGCCAAGTAGATAAGCGGCCAACCGCAATGCCTCTGCCAAGGTGAGGCCACTTCGCCAAGATTTCGCGAGTTCGGCACTGATTGCCTCGGCTGACCCGCCCATGGCGACATAGCCGTGCTCATCGGCAACCGAACCATCGAATGTCAATCGGTAGAGCTGATCGAGGTCTTCGGTGGCGCCAACCTCGGCAACGACTATTTCAACCTCATACGGCTTGGGTGTCTCACTGAAGATCGTACCCAGGGTTTGCGCATAGGCATTCGCCAAGCTCCGACCGGTGACATCGCTTCGGTCATATGCGTATCCACGCATGTCCGCCAACCGCACCCCCGCGACCCTGAGGTTCTCGAACTCGTTGTACTTGCCAAC